>CALDFV010000320.1 GCA_937942145.1 uncultured Opitutaceae bacterium | reverse complement strand
AGGCTCGTATGTCGTCGACGAAGCGATTCTTCCTTATCCTAATCCATGGAAACGTCGCATTCGGCCGGTGGCGATTGATTTTTCCTCGGATGGCGAGGCGGTGTTAGTGACTTTTGACGGAGACGTATATCGGATCTCAGGGCTGGGGAGTGCAGGCAATCAGATCGAGTGGAAGCGAATTGCGGCGGGATTTAATGAGCCGCAATCGATTCGCATACGGGGTGATGAGGTTTTTGTATTTAGCCGATTAGGAATTACCCGGCTGGTTGACAATGACAACGATGGGGAAACGGATTTCTATGAAATGTTCTGTAACCGGTTTAACCAAAGTGCGGATACAAGAGACTACCCACTTAGCTTGGCGTTGAGGCCTGATGGAAGCTTTATCATTGTTAAGGGCGGTCAACAGGCCTCGGCGAAATCTGTTCATAGCGGCCGGGTCATGTCGGTTTCCGCTGATGGGAGGAAAGTCGAATACTTTGGGTATGGACTCCGCAATGGATATATCTCGGGCCATCCGACCAAGGATATTCTCACTGCGAGCGACCAGCAAGGGAACTGGGTTCCCTCTACTCCGTTCCATATCGTTCGCAAAGGAAGTTATCTCGGCTACCAACCAGGCGCGCCCTCTAAGGGAGACGCGGAGATTCAGTCTCCCGCTCTATGGATTCCACATCGCGTTGCTCAGTCGGGAATTGAGCAGATATGGCCAATAGATGAGCGAATGGGCGACCTCGATGGTTCGATACTTTATATTGAGTACAAGAAACCGAGCCTATTCAGGATTTTCGTCCCAGAGGATCCTAGATATGTTCAGACAGCTGGATTTCAGTTGCCGATCGAATTTGAAACGCCTCTGTTGAAAGGGGCGATGAACCCAGTGGATGGCAGCGCCTATTTCGTCGGATTTCAGATCTGGGATTCCATTGCTCCTAGACTGGAAGGCTTATGCCGATTGAGGGTTCTGCCGCACGAGAGTGTATTGCCTCGTAGTGTAGAAGTTTATAAGGATGGGGTCCGACTTTCGTTCGAACAGGTTTTGGGACCCGAACTCGCAAGAGATCCTTCCAACTACCAGGTAAGCAGTTGGGAGTATGTGCGGACAGAGGAATACGGTTCGCCTCAATTTAGGGGCGATGGACAACCCGGAGTGGATGAGTGGGTGGTGCACTCGGTATTGCTTTCAAAGGACCGAAAGTCCGTATTTCTAGCGATCGACGATGTTCGTGAAACAATGCAGTTAGAAGTTCAATACAATTTGTTCGGGGAATGGCAGCCACTCTACTTTACTATAAATGAGCTAAACCGGACTCGGTTGAAAGACTACAAATTCGAGTCGATTAACTTTTCGAAGTTGTTTGCATCTGAACCGGTTCCTCGCGTCGTGAAAACCAGTCAGAAAATTGTATCAGTTGTTAGAGGACAGCAGCTCTATAGCCAGATGGGTTGTGTTGGGTGTCACTCGATAGATGGGTCTACGGAAGGGCGTAGTGGGCCTACTTGGCTAGGCGCTTATAAAAGTCGACGCAAATTGAAGGGCGGTGGTAGCGTGAGAGTGGACGAAGAGTATTTGAGAACTTCGATTCTAGACCCTGCAGCGGTTATTACGGAGGGCTTCGATGGGCAAGAGGCCGGTATGCCTTCTTACAAGGGAATTTTGAGCGACGAGGACGTAGAATCGCTGGTGATGTTTATCCGATCTTTGAGGTGAGACGGAGGACCTGATTTCTCAGTTTGCTCGGGAGTGGCACGATCACGGGCTCTGACATCATGCAGCAAATTATCGGAAATCACTTGAAGCCTACGCCGCCTTGCGACGTAGCTGCAACGCAAGGCGCTGGAGAAGCGGGGGACTGAAGGAAAATCTAGGTGTGACTGATTGTCTTGCCCTGTTTTGGGTTTTATAGCCGACCTGCAGCCCAGAGTAAACCGCGACTGACGATTTCCTGAAATTGGGGATCGGCGATCGTGTCGTTCGTATGACCGAACGTGGTTCCGAATACGCGGGCCTTTCCATATTCATTGGTCCAAAACACAGGATGGGTATCCTTAGTCTCTTCGCTGGTTCCGGTGGCGAGTGCTTTGGCGTTGGGCCATAGCTTCTCGATGATGTAGAGCTCGTCCATGGGAGAAACCCAGTCAGTTGGAAAGTCTTCCATGATGGGGTGATTGGGGGCGGTAACCGTCACGGGATAACGGCTCTGGTGGTCATGTCTTCGAGTGGTCACTCCGAGGAACTCACGCCAGTTATCCACTTCGGCGTCACGGTAGGTATGCATCGCGCAGTGTATCACGACGGCAGAGACACCTTGCCGATGGGCGTCCACAATTTTCGAAATGTACGCAGGGTCCTTCGTTTGGGCGAAGCATTCATTGTGGACCACCACATCGTACTCCCTGGCCCAATCGGGATTGTTGTACAGTTTGGACTGAAAGTCCCTGGACTCTCCTCCTTCCTGGACGATGGTCCACTCTATAGGCGCGTGCTGCGCGATGCCCGTGGTGAGGGCTTGCTTTTGGAAGTCGTAGTCGTGGCAGCATCCTCCGGTAATAAGAAGCGCGTTGACGGGGGAGTCTTCACTCTGCTTTGAGCAGCCTACGATCAGAGTGGAAAGGAAAGCGATAAGTGTAAGGTTTGTAATTTTCATTGAATATATAATTCCGAGGGAAAGTTATTGTTGAAGGGTTTGTTTATTCTAGTTCAAGCCAGTCTTTTTGTCGGCTTATGAAATATTCATTGATGTCGTAGGAGGAGCCGGGAGCCAGTCGGGCCGGCTTTGTGGGGATGTGCTTTTTATGAGCTGCTATGATTGGTTGAAGGCTTTCTTTGTGGGAAAGGTTAGTCCATTCGTTGGGGTCCTCTTTCATGTCGTAAAGCTCTTCGGATCCATCTTCGTAGCGAATGTATCGATACCGGTCTGACCTGATTGAAAAGTTAAAAGGGCCGTATGCGGTGATGGCAGGTGTCTCCTTTGGGGCGTCTACGTCCTCGAGCAGCGTGACGAGGCTGGTGCCTTCGTTCATCTCATTCTCTGGCAGTCCGCACAACTCGACCAGGGTGGGGTACATGTCGATGAGTCCGACCGGTCTACTGGATCTGCGATTCGGTTCAATTCCCGGTCCTGCGAAAATGAGTGGTACCCTCGTGTCGCGCTCCCAGATAGCTTGCTTGGCGAATCGGTTTTTCTCACCTAAATGGTAGCCATGGTCTGACCATAGCACGATGAGGGTGTTGTCGGCGTGAGGGCTGGCGTCGAGAGCATCGAGAACCTTCCCGACTTGGTAGTCTACCCAGGTGATGCAGGTAAGATAGGCCTGTACGGCTTTCTTCCATTCGCCATTTTCAATCAGCTCCTCAGTCGTAGGCATCATGGGAACATCTGCCACTTGTTGGCCCCCTATGGGAATATCGTCGTAGTCGTTTTTCTTGTAAGGCGGTAATTCAATGGTATCCAGCGGATGGTGATCAAACCATTTTGGAGGGGCGTACCATGGCACGTGCGGGCGTAGAAAACCCACCGCGAGGAAGAAGGGCTTTCCGTGAGACTGCCCGAGCTTTTCGACTGCCCATTTGGCGACCTTGTAGTCGGTCATTTCCTCGTCGTTATCGGGGTAAGCCCCCCAGTCGGTTTGGGTGCTGCCAATTTTGTGGTCATACCAGTCTGGGTCGAACTTGAATCGTTTTTCGGGTTTGGGCCCGAACCACTCGAAGCGTCCCCCATATTCGTCGAAAGTACCGGCGGCGTCACCCCCATGGTAGAGTTTGCCTACCGCCATGGTTTTGTATCCGTGATTCTCAAAATAATCGGGAATCAGACTGCATTTCTCCGTAAGAGGGTGGCTCGTCTTTAGATCCTGGTCTTTTATCTGCAGATAAATGCCGGTAGACGATGGGTAGAGACCTGTGAAGATCGAAGCGCGGCTCGGGCCGCAGATAGGGGCCTGGCAATGGGCATTTTGAAAAAGCACGCCTTTCTTCGCGAGGCGGTCAATGTTTGGGGTCTTGGTGTTAGGGTGGCCGTCGAGGCAGCCGACCCAGTCGTTCAGGTCATCAATAGCGATGAAAAGTACGTTTGGTTTTCCGGCTGCAGAAAGGATCGCGGAGTAGATGCAGGCAATCGCTAAACTGATGGCGATTTTAAGAGATCGTTTTGGATTTTTCATCGGTTTCGCTTGAGGGGAAGAAGATTTTTGTTGTATTACATGTGCGCCACGTTGCTAGGGATGTTGATGGGAGCGTTTCGGTAGCGGGGCAAGTGTTTTTCCGTCTGCTGGCAGCGTGGCTCCTCGTACTAGATTTGATGAAAATGTGCCTAGTTGAAAGCCGAATATGCGATGCGGAAACGACGTTTCGTGAGATACTTTGCTTGATGATTTAGTAAGGTAGAAAGGCGAGAGTAGCTGATGGAAATGCAAGGGTATATTAGGATGAAAATCGATTATCTAAGACGATCTAAGGAAAGACTCAGAGAGTTGGAATTGGATATCGGTTGTCTGATCGAAAACGTTCCTTCGATGGAAAAAGAGGTAACAGAAAAACGGTTTAGAAGCGAAATCGAGGTTCTAAAGAAAGAAGTCGAAGAACTCGAGTTGGATGTCGCTGAAATGTCGGTGTCAAATTCGGATTCATGGGAGTGGGCGCTTGAAATTGAAAACACGGAGTGGCTCTTCAAGGTACTGAAAGAACGCGTCGACCAAGCGAAAAAAGTTTTTGAGGAAAACAAAAGTGAAGTGCTCGCTGGAGTAAATAGCGAATTAGTAGAAACCAAAATGAAAGGATAAAGACAATGCTGAGAAGTGTTAAAGACCTAATTGGATATCCCATCGAAACAGTAGATGGCAGGATCGGGAAAGTGAAAGACGCGCTTTTCGACGATCGGTATTGGCGTCTCCGCTACATGGTGGCGGATACGGGAACGTGGCTTCCAGGGAAAAAAGTGCTCTTGACCCCGTACCACCTGAAGAAGCTTGAAACCGGATGGATCGGAAACGGTATCAAAACCGACCTGACTAAGGATCAGCTTGAAGGTTCGCCAGAGCTCAAAACGGATGCCCCCGTATGCATGCAGTACGAGGAAGAGTATGCCAAGTATTACGACCTTCCATCGTATTGGATGGACCCCTACTTGTTTGGAGGTTCAACCGTTCCTCCAGGAATGGCAGCGGAGGTCACTCCCAAGAGCGAGGCGGATCGACAAGCGCATGAATTCCGCATGCGGCAGATCGAAGGAAAGCATTTGCGGTCGGCTCACGAAATCCTCGGATACGATATCGAAGCGAATGATGACTCGTTCGGCCACGTGGAGGACTTCATTATCGAAGAGGAAAACTGGAGGCTCCAGTACTTGGTTATCGATACAACGAATTGGCTTCCCGGAGGGTCATCTTTGATCGACATAGGATGGGTCGAAGGATTCGATTGGAGAAACAAGACTGCCAAAGTAGATCTGCTCAGAAAGCAAATTGAAATGGCTCCTCGCTTTGATCCTTTTGATCCCGTCAATGTGGACAAGCATCAGAAACTGTACGACTACTATGGCAAGCCCAGGGACTATGATGCCCCGGCAGCCCCTATGTTTTAGTCGCAGTTGGATGGTCCGGGTTCTGAATGCGCGTTGAGCGTTTCAGACCCGGGCTTTCATCAAGCGACCAGAGGAGGATTCGCTCGCCACGTCCGAAGACGAGCGTGCCTCCGATGCTGGCGGAAAAAATTAGTTTGCCCTTGGTGGGGAATTGAAGAGCAATTAGGTGGGCAGGATTTCGTCAGGCCCCAATTCGTTTACCTCATCCTCAACATGAAAATTTACTGTATTCCCCTTTTCGCAAGTTTCGCCATCGGAGTCGTTTCGTTCGGTCAGACATCTACGGGCCCTTTCATGGCCAATGGAATCAAGATTGGAGAGGTGGATCAGGACTCAGCCATTGTTTGGATGCGTTTAACAAGGGATCAAACCTATCGGCTGGATGGAGAAACCTGGGAAAAGGATGACGAAGCCGTCCCGGCGGGAAAGACGTTGGGCGATATGCAATACAGTGCCATTGGAGCAACGGGAGAGGTTCGCGTTTCCTATTGGCCCAACAGTAATCGATCTAAGCGGACAATGCTGGACTGGGTGCCTGTGACTGCAAAGCGAAACTACAGCGTTGCCGTAAATCTAGAAGGACTTTCGCCCTGGACGCGATATAGCCTTAAGGTTGAGGGACGAGGGGCGGGCAAAACGCGCCCTAGCGTGGAATTGCTGGGGGAATTTAGGACGGCTCCCGATCCGGCCGAGGCAGAAGCGGTGAAATTTGCGTTGGTGACCTGCCATGACTTCCCGAGGCGGGATGACCTTGTGAACGGGCACTATATTTATCCTGCAATCTTGGATACGGTGCAGCCGGATTTTCTCGTCAATGCGGGAGACATAGAGTATTACGACAAACCTGGGCCTTGGGCGAAAACGGAGGAGCTCGCCTACTACAAGTGGAATCGTCTGTTTGGATTGCCAAACTTTAGAGAGTTCTATCGCCAGGTTCCGGCGTACTTCATGAAAGACGATCACGATTTGCTAAAGAATGACTGCGGACCAGGAGACACTTATGGCGAGCTGACATGGGATCGGGGAATTGAAATTTTTAACGAGATCTTCCCGATGGGGGAAAAGCCCTACCGGACCGTTCGATGGGGCAAGGACCTGCAAGTTTGGATGATGGAAGGGCGGGACTACCGGAGCCGAAACGAAACTCCGGATGGCCCAAACAAAACTATTTGGGGCGAAGTTCAGAAAGCATGGTTCTACAAAACCTTTTCCGAGTCTGATGCGGCTTTCCGAATCCTGATTAATCCAAACCCCATAGTCGGGCCGGATCGGGTGAACAAAAAGGACAACCATTCCAACAAGAACTTCACTCACGAAGGCGATGAGATCCGGGCCTTTATGGGGAAGCAAAAGAACGCGTTCATCCTCAACGGGGACCGCCACTGGCAATATGTGTCCGTAGATCGTGAGACGGGTGCACGCGAGTATTCTTGCGGGGCGGGGTCAGACATGCACGCGGGTGGATTCAAGCAAGAGCTTCGGACCGACGAGCATCGGTTTCTGCGAATTAAGGGAGGGTTTCTCAGCGTGAGTGTGGATCGTGACAACGGTAAGCCCCGAATCGCATTGCGGCACCATGACGTGCATGGTGAAATGGTGAATGAAGACCTTTTTTGGGGTGAGTAGGCCCATTCCCATCTGCAGTCATCGCGATTGATTCCGCTTGTATCGCGGAGATTTATGATACTTTGCCTGTCCAATTAGCGGCGATTAGCCCGCAATTATAGTTAAATCAGCCAGATTGATCGCTAACCCAAAATAAATTTAGATGAATAGAAGAACGTTGGTTAAGAGTGGCGCCGCCGGTGCCGGATTTATGATCCTTCCCAATTGGGTCATCGGAAAGTCTCCTTCCCCAAATGGAAAGTTGAGAATCGCTCAAATAGGAGCGGGGGGCCGTGGAAATTCCCACATCGAGGGCTATAAATCTGAGGACATTGTCGCGTTTTGCGATGTGGACGACGCGAGAGCAGCGAAATCATACGAAAAGTATCCCGACGTTCCCCGCTTCAAGGACTACCGGAAGATGTTCGACAAAATGGCGGGAAAGCTCGACGCCGTCTCGATCGCCATCCCGGATCACATGCACTACCCTGTCGCCCGTTGGGCGCTGGAGCAGGGGATCAACGTTTATTGTGAAAAACCGCTTGTACGAACCATTTGGGAAGCGCGAGAACTGAAGAAAGCGGCGGCAAAGGCGGGAGTGATTACGCAAATGGGAAACCAGGGTCATACCCACGAAGGACTCCGCTACATTAAGGAATGGACATCAGCCGGGGTGATTGGCGACGTCGTTGAGGTGCTGCACTGGACGAACCGCCCGATCTGGCCACAAGGGGAGATAAAGCGTCAAAATCTACCTATTCCCGCAACGCTGGACTATGACCTATGGCTTGGAGTGGCTCCAAAGAGGCCGTTTGACGACAAAATTGTACCGTTTGCTTGGAGGGGCTGGAAGGACTATGGTTGCGGCGCGGTGGGCGATATGGCCTGCCATATTATGGATTCCTCCTTTTCTGGGCTAGATCTGGGGATACCAGTGGAAGTGGAAGCGGAAGCCTCTGGGTCGCACAAGGACACGTTCCCCATGGCATCCACCATCAATTTCACTTTTGCCGACCGCAAGGGCAAAAAGGCCCCGAGAGTTACTTGGTACGATGGTGATCGAGTTCCTGATCTAACCAAAATTAAAGGGGTGGAAGCGGACTTCTTCGCCGTGGAGGAAGATGGCAGAGGAAGAAAACGACAAAAAAATACAAGCGGTACCTTCATTATTGGTACGAAAGGAACGATTTGGACGGATACCTACAGCTCATCGATTCGAGTGTATCCTGACGACTTCTTTCAAGAAGTTAAATCAAGTGGCGGCTTGCCCCCGAAAACACTCGATCGTGTTAGGGGAGGACCCTTTAAGGAGTTCACCGATTCTATCAAAGCAGGAAAGAAGGCAGGATCGGACTTTAGCTACGCGGCTGACTTTACGGAAACGGCCCTGCTCGGTCTCGTTGCGATTCAAGCGGGTACTAAGATCAAGTACAATGCCAAGAAGATGCAGGTAACCAATAACAAAGAAGCGAATAAGTATCTAACGAGTCAATACGATTATAAGAGTGGTTTTATACCTTCCTGAGTATCGTCTCTCCCAAGATAATTTGAGCCGAAGATTGCCCGTGCGATCTTCGGCTTTTTTGTGCCTTCGATGTAGATTGGCTTAAGGAACGAGTTGTGAAAGTGGTCACTTGTGACGACCTTCGTTTCTGGGGAGGCGATGGGAAGCGCCTTTGGCGAACTGCTGTCGATCGAGACCTCCCAATGGGGTCATTTCTCTAGTCTTACAGCTTAATCCGAAAACTGCGGGCAGGTTCTCTGGGGATCTTAGCTAAGAGTAAGGACTCCTGATGGTTTCCGCACTCGAATCAGAGGGAGGCTTAGAATGAGCGAAAATTTAACTTTAAGCTAGAATCTGATTTACGACTCGAGCGTCTTCAACACCGGTCAGTCTTAAGTCCAGACCTTGGTGCTTGAATGAAAGTTGCTGATGGTCGACTCCAAAACGATTTAAAATCGTAGCGTTGAGGTCGCGAATATGGACCGGGTCTTTGACAATATTGTATCCAAAATCGTCCGTTTCGCCATAAACGGTGCCGCCTTTGACACCCGCGCCGGCAATCCACTTTGTGTAGCATTTGGGGTGGTGGTCTCTGCCGTAGTTTGATTCAGTAAGTGTGCCCTGGCAGTAAAGGGTTCTGCCGAACTCGCCCCCCCAGATAACGAGGGTGTCATCCAGCATTCCGCGTTGTTTTAGGTCAGTGATCAACGCATAGCTCGCTTGGTCGACGTCTTTGCACTGGTTTGGCAAGTCTTTCGGAAGCACTCCGTGCTGGTCCCATCCGCGGTGAAATATTTGCGAGAAGCGCACTCCTTTCTCGGCGAGTCGGCGTGCCATGAGACAATTGTAGGCGAACGTACCCGGAACTTTTGCGTCAGGGCCGTACAAGTCGAAAATATAGTCAGGTTCGTCGGAAAGATCAGTGAGGTCCGGGACGCTGCTTTGCATGCGAAACGCCATCTCATACTGGGAAATGCGAGCATGTGTTTCAGGATCTCCAAACTCATGATACAAGTCCTCGTTGATCTCATTGACACCGTCGAGCATGTCACGCCGGGTCTCTCGGCTGATCCCATTTGGGTCAGTCAAATAGAGGACTGGGTCACCCTTGGACCGCAGGCTCACCCCTTGGTGCTCTGAGGGAAGAGGTCCGGCACCCCACAAGCGGGAAAAGAGCGCCTGCGCTTCTTTGCGCCCGGTCCATGTGGAATTCAACACTACAAAGGTGGGCAGATTTTCATTCAAGCTACCCAATCCGTAGCTTAACCATGCTCCTAGGCTGGGTCGGCCAGGTATTTGGTTGCCTGTCTGAATATAGGTGATGGCTGGATCGTGGTTGATCGCCTCGGTCCATATTGACTTAACAATAGCGATATCGTCGACGATCTTTTTGGTATAGGGGAGAAGCTCACTGATCCAGGCCCCTGATTTTCCAACCTGTTCAAAGTCGAATATGCTTGGAGCGATAGGGAACCTCGCCTGTCCCGACGTCATCGTAGTAAGGCGTTGACCGCGACGGACCGAATCGGGCAGATCTTTGTCGAACATCGACTGCATCTCCGGCTTGTAATCGTACATGTCTAGCTGGGAAGGGGCGCCTGACATGAAAAGATAGATACCGCGCTTGGCTTTAGCGGGAAAGTGGGTCATGCCCAGTGCGCCAGGCCCAAGGCCGGGAGATCGACTGGCGCTGCCTCTCAGTCCAGGTCCAACAATGGAAGCCAACGCGGCGATGCCAAGACCTTTGGCAGCTTTACCGAGGAATTGCCGACGGGTTTCAAAGGATACGTATTCGTCGATTGGGTTCATATTCGGAATCTAGTACTTAGTGATAAAGGAATCGAGATTCATTATCTGATTGGCAACCATTGTATAGGACGCAAGCTCTATAAGATCGTGGCCGGACCTGGGAGCCGAGTCCCCGACTTGTATGAAGGCTTGGGCATCGGACCTTCCTTCAATGAAAGAGGAATGGAATTTTCGGTAAGATCGCTCAAGGATCTCCTTGTGTTTGTCTGCAGGCATATTTCCGAATGCATAGGCATACATTTGGGCAATTCGTTCGCCAACTGAACCATCATGATGCGTCAATACGCGTTCCGCCAATTGTCGGGCGGCTTCAACGAACTGAGGATCGTTCATGAGGGTGAGCGCTTGCAAAGGTGTGTTGGTTCTCTCTCGCCTAACATTACAGTTTTCTCGGGAAGGCACGTCGAACACGACCATATTGGGAGGTGGGGCGGTACGTTTCCAGAAAGTGTACAAGCTTCTTCGGTACAAGGCCTCTCCCGAATCCTGAAAGAAATGGGCGGTGTTGCTGTCGGAATAGGCCACTGCATTCCAAATGCCTTCAGGCTGGTAGGGCTTAACAGGTGGACCTCCTAAGGCAGAATTCAGGCTTCCGCTCGCATACAGAACCTTGTCACGTAAAATTTCTCCATCCAGCCGGTACCTCGGTCCTCTCGCAAGATACCTATTTTCGCGATCAATCGCTAGTTCCTCAGGTGTGATCGTTGATTCCTGCTGATAGGCGGCGCTCATAACCAAGGTTTTGAAAAAGGACTTCACATCCCAGTTCTCTTCCCGAAAGCGAATGGCCAGCCAATCCAGGAGTTCCGGGTGAGTCGGATTTTCTCCCATAATCCCAAAGTCTTCCGATGTAGCGACAATACCCGTACCGAAGAAGTTCTGCCAAAAGCGGTTGACGGTTACTCTAGCGGTAAGCGGATTTCGTGGATCAACGAGCCAGTTGGCGAGACCCAGCCGGTTTTTTGTCGCATCTGGGGGAAGTCCGCCGAGAGATTCCGGCACATCTGCGAAAACCTCTTTCCCTGGTTTGTCATACTCGCCTCTTTCCAGGATCCTGGCGGTGGGAGGCGAGTCCTTTTCTTCCATAACAAGCGAGACCGTTGCCTGATCGTAGATATGGTTGTAGTCCATTTCATTGATCGCCTGCTTGTGCTTGAGCTCCCGATATTCGGGAACGAAATTGGTAAAGTAATATTCTTCTATCTGATTTTTATCTCTACTCCGGTGACGTTCCTCGGGAGTATTCAAGAGTTCCTTGATCCTTTTCACGGTAGCCCCACTGCCAGATTGGAAGGGATATATTGGACGGTCGAAGACTTTAAGGGAATTGATGCTGCCTGTCTTTGGACCGTCACTGCTTTTGTCGTAATAGCCAGTCTTATAGCTCTTGGCAGCGAGCCCCGGGTCGATCAGTCCTGATGAGAAGTTTCCGACTTGTAGTGGAGCTTCCACTGCGGCACTTCCCGAAAGATTGTCGATCACCTTGCTGTAGTCGAACGGTTGGCGAGATCCGGTACGTATAGAGAGTCCCGCTACCGAGCCTGATCCATCATAGGTAACATGTATGGTGGTGTTGCTGAACTCCCTTGGATTGACGCGTTCTGCCTTGGTGGTGGCCGAAATCATTTTGCTGTCCTTGAGGGAGTGAATCAAATCAAACGTAATCTGATAGCGATTGGGAAATGAGGAGTTGGAGTTTGCCACTGCAAGCCGCCAGCCTCGGTTACCATCGAATTGTTCAATCACGGGAATACGGCCTTGTTTCTCTCCCTCCTCAACCGGCAGTTTCAAATTGCAGGAAATGGTGAACGGTCTGTCGGGTTTAAATTCGAATCCCTGTTGCGCCAGATCGATTTGCTCGCCCATCGAAATATCCAATGTCGGGTGGGAGGGCTTCGTCGGTTTGGTTTCAGTCTCTTCATTATCGATTTTGAGTAGCAGCTCGAATGAAGGTTTGAAGTCAGGTGTGAATGTTTTGTACTCGCGACCCTCATCCTTTTTCCAGGCGATGAAGGTAGCTTCTTTGTTTTCCTTGAGCTTTTTTACTGCTTCGCTCAACGCTTCGCGCTCACTTGAGACTTGTATCCAATCATTGGTGTGTTCTGGTTTTGGGATCGTCACAACGGGTCTCGTATCATAGGCATTTCCGTCCATGATGGGCCCGTCAAAATTGTTGAAGAAGGCGGAGAAACGGTAAAAATCCGTCATGGTGATCGGATCAAATTTGTGGTCGTGGCAAGAGGCGCATCCCATGGTCAATCCCATGAAAACAGTGGCCGTGGTCTCCACGCGGTCCTTTGCGTAGATCGCCCGGTATTCTTCGTCGATGGCTCCGCCTTCGCTGGTGGTGGGGTTGCATCGGTTAAAGCCAGTAGCAAGCCGCTGATCGAGGGTGGGTTTTGGTAGCAAATCGCCCGCGATCTGCTCGATAGTGAACTGGTCGAAAGGCTTGTTGTCGTTGAATGCTTTCACGACCCAGTCGCGATAGGGCCATATTTCGCGATAGTTGTCCAAATGGAGGCCGTGCGTGTCCGCGTAGCGAGCCGCGTCAAGCCAGATACGAGCTTGGTGCTCACCG
>CALDFV010000319.1 GCA_937942145.1 uncultured Opitutaceae bacterium | reverse complement strand
TCTGGGGGCAGTTGATGAATACTAACATAGAGGCGGCCTCTTGAGTAACCCCCACCCCCCAGTCTAATTGGCTGGGGCCCCTTGAACTAGCCCACTTTTGATGGAGCGATTCTCGACGATCTAGAAAGGAAGATCATCGATGAAGAAGACAAGACGCACTACCGAGCAGATAATCCGCATCCTGCGGGAGGCCGACACGGGCCTTCGCGTTGAGGACATCTGCCGCAAGCACAACATAAGTTCCCAGAGCTTCTACCGCTGGAGGAGCAAGTACGGCGGCATGGGCGTCAAGGAGGCCCAGCGCCTTCGCGACCTGGAAAGGGAGAACACCGAGCTGAAGAAGCTCCTGGCCGACCAGATGCTCAAGTCCAAGGCCCTGGAGATCGCCCTGGAAAAAAACCTCTGAGCCCGGAGCGGCGGCGCGGTGTCGCGGCGAAGGTCCAGACCGCGCTGTCCTGTTCCGGGAGAGCCGTGTGCCGGTGGCTGGGGGTCAACCGCTCGACCCTGCGCTACCGCCCTAAGCCCATGCCCGAAGGCAAGCGCCTTATCGAGGCGGAGATCGTCCGCGTTTCGAGGGAGCATCCGACGCTTGGATACAAGAAGGTCGCCGCGAAGCTGAGGTCGCTGGGCTACCGAGCCAACAAGAAGATGGTCCAGCGCGTCCGCCGCGAGGAAGGGCTCCGGGTCCCTCCTCGCCGCCCTCGCAAGAGGCGGCAGGGGCTGTCTACGGGACTGCCGCAGAAGGCTGTCCGCCGCAACCACGTCTGGGCTTGGGACTTCGTTTCGGACTACACCCAGCGAGGGGGCAAGCTGCGGGCCTTCAATCTGATAGACGAGTTCACGCGGGAGTGCCACTGCATCCACGCCGACCGCGCCATCAAGGCTTCCGACGTGCTGGCCCTGCTGCAAAAGGCGATAGGCGAGCATGGGGCCCCCGAATGCATCCGCTCCGACAACGGCCCCGAGTTCATCGCCAAGGTGATCCAGCAATGGCTCAAGGGCAATGGGATCAAGACTCTCTATATCGACCCCGGATGCCCGTGGCAGAACGGGTATGCCGAGAGCTTCAACAGCCGCTTCAGGGAGGAGTGCCTGGACCGCGAGCTGATATACACGCTCAGCGAATCGCGAGTGGTCTTCTCGGACTGGAGAGACTACTACAACAAGCAGCGCCCGCACAGATCCCTAGGCTTGCTAACCCCAAGCGAGTTTGCCACAAAGCAAATGGAAGCTCCTTCCCGCTCCGGTCGCCCTACGGGCTCCCTGCGCCGGAAGGAGACAAACAACAACATCAACCACCAAAACCCATTCGAGAATCTCTCATTAGAACCGGGCTAAATAGTGGGGTCCAAGCACTCAAAATCGTCCTCAAACACAATTTGTCCTTTGGTGGAAATCAAGTGTTCAAGCTCTTCTACCGAACCTGCGGCATTGAATTCCAGCAAAAGTAGCGAAACTAAAATTAGGATGCGTATCAGGGCCATGCCATGACCCTTACCCCTATCCAAAAAATCGCAAGTGCTTGATGTTGGCTGATTGAGACCAGAAGCCCTTAACGAATCGTAACCCACTTAGGCAATTGATAGCTCACTTCAACTAGGCCTATTCCCGATGGAGCCTTAGAGAAATCACCGATTTCGACAAGAATTCACCTAAAATACTCTTAGTAATCAGGTTAGGAATTGCCGAACCTCGATTTAGATCCATTGTCCCGTTCCTATGCGTACCCCGCTAATCGTTTCCCTCTTGGCGCTCGTCGCTACCCAGGCTTTCTCGACAGACCGGAAGCCGAACATCGTGCTGCTTTTGGCAGACGACCTGGGGTGGACCGGGCTTCGCTCCTTTGGCAGCGATTATTACGAAACTCCCCATCTCGATCGCCTCGCTTCCAAAGGGATGTCGTTTACCAATGCCTATGCGGCCTGTACGGTTTGCTCGCCCACACGCGCGAGCATCATGACGGGTATGTACCCTGCTAAACTGCGACTGACCGACTTCATTGCTGGCCAAAACCGCCCTTATGCCCAGATGAGAACCCCCGAATGGACTAAGGGGCTCGACAAACGGCATATCACCGTAGCTGAGGCTCTGAAAGAGGATGGCTATAAAACGATCCACGTAGGAAAATGGCATTTAGACTTTCCCGAAGAGGGCAATCAAGGACCGACAGTTCACGGCTTCGACGTATCCCATGACAAGCCGCAGGGAACCCGGGGCTACTTCATCAACGATTCCACCGTAAATTCCCTGGGGCTCCAGTCAAACTACTCCACCGATTATCTGACCGACAAGGCAATTGAGGAGATCCGGAAAGCGAAAGACGATCCTTTCTTCCTCTACTTCGCCTACAATGTTCCTCACACACCGATTCAAGGTAGAGAGGATCTTGTAAAGTACTTTAGTGAAAAAGTGGATACCTACGCGATCCACAAAAATCCAACTTACGCCGCCATGGTCAAAAGCCTGGATATAAGCGTGGGACGCGTCATCGAATCGCTTGAAAGTGAAGGCGTCCTAGAGGATACTTTAATTGTCTTCACTTCCGACAATGGCGGGCTCACCCAGCGCTATGGCAAACACGATAACTTCACTGAAAACCTTCCTCTGAGGAGAGGGAAAGGTTCCGCCTACGAAGGCGGGGTCCGAGTTCCAGCAATAGCCAGCTGGCCAGGAGTCATCCCAGAGGGGGTTAAGAGCGATACGCCCATCATGACGATTGACTACTACCCAACCTTTTTAGAAGTGTCGGGGGCTTCGGGGGTCACAAGCCACAATGAGTACATGGATGGCAGGAGTCTGGTTCCTGTATTCAGTAAACCCACTCAAACCATCCGTCGGAATCTTTTCTGGCACTATCCCCACTACCATGCGGGTGGAGACGGTCCCTACAGCGCCATCCGATCTGGTAATTGGCGACTCATTGAGTTTCACGAGACGGGAAGAGTAGAGCTCTACAATCTCAACAAGGACATCTCGGAAACGCACGACAGCTCCGAGATCAATCTAAAGACTCGAGATCAGCTCCGACTTCGACTCAACCGCTGGCGAGCATCCGTGGCAGTCCAAATGCCGGTACCCAATCCCAATTACGATCCGGCTCGAGAAACCGAAGTCGCGAGAAATCGCTGAATACATACGATTTATAGAAGGTTCTGATGCAAGTACCGCTCCATTCGTAGAGTTCGGCCATCACATAGCCCGTGTTAAGTTTCGTGAATCGGGCGTTTTCTCGATTGCGGACAGAGAGTCCGTCTAACCAGTCATTCTGAAGGAGAAAAAGTGACCTAACACTTTCGCTTTGCTTTGCTCGCAGGCGCCGCATTCTCGCGACCCCCAAGGCTTAATCCACAAAAAGAGGTGCTACCATTGTCGTTTCTCCGCTCGTCGTCGTTAACGGTGTCAAGACCCGCAATCTAGTTCCCTGCATCTTTTAGCGTATAGATACCCATGTCCTCCATAAATTCGGAGGTCAAGGCGTCCACGCTCAAAGGCACGTTCTTTAGCTCTTGGTTGGAGCGACTTCCAGCCAACGTACTCGAAGCCCGCCAGCCTTCGTCGCCACTCGTGTCGACGCTAAATGGGGACAGTTCAAATACCTCTTCGGTATCGGAGCTATCCTGAGCGATTGCAAACGGCGTAATCGCAAACAACAACCCGCAAAAGGCGATCTGAAATCCCTTTAGTAGTAAGTTATCTTTTTTCATATATCGATTAGTGTTAGTCGTAATTTGAGTAACAGTTCCGAATTGGCCCCCAAATCAAAGACTGTACGGCTTCGGTCAAAAGTTCGAGTTCCTCCGAGCGAGAAATGGCCTGACCTACTTCCTCGCTCTCGTCCACGACACCTGAGACATCGATATCCGCCAAAGAAATTTCTCCCCGAGAGGTTTGTTTGCGAATTCACGTACGCAACCTAATGCTGCCGTAACATCCAAGAGGACTGTAGGTTTCTCACTGAGGCATTCACAACAGTTGGTTCTAAACCCGAGGTTTTGAACTCCAAAATTAAATTAGGCGTTGGAATGCAATGCAATATTGCTAAACAAATTTATCCATTCCCAGTCCTTCTGTTCAGACTGGTGTTCAATTTCGGTCCCACCCACACTCGACATTCGGCTATCCTGATGAAACCATTGTGTCCACGACAACCCTCGAAATCATGAAAAAAATATTCCCTCTATTCGTTGCCGCCATTCTCACCCTCTCCGCTCTCGCTGCCAAAGATGCTCCCCCCAAAGGGTTCAAGAGTCTTTTTGATGGCCAGAGTCTCAAGGGCTGGTCCTTCATTCCGTCTGAAATCGAACCTATCTGGAAGGTTGATTCGAAGAACGGAACCCTCGGTCGCGTCGGTAGAAATGGAGCTATTTGGACCGATGACACCTACGGAGATTTTATTCTACAGCTGGAATTCAAGCTAAGCCGCAACTGCAACAGCGGTATTTTCGTCCGGAGTGATCCTCAAAATCCCGTACAAGGCGGCTTTGAAATTCAGCTATTGGACTCGTACGGGAAGCCATCCATCGGAACGCATGACTGCGGCGCCCTCTATGACGCCGTGGTGCCGAGCGTGAACGCGGTCAAAAAAGCGGGCGAGTGGAATCAAATTCAAATTCGCTGCCAGGGCCCGATTATTGAAATTACGCTCAACGGGCATAAAATCGTCTCTGCAAATCTCGACCGATGGACAACTCCCGAGCAAAACCCGGATGGCAGTAAGAACAAATTCAAAACGGCTCTCAAAGATCTGCCACGAACCGGCCACATCGGATTCCAGGACCATGGCCATAATGCGTGGTTTCGAAACGTTTACCTTAAGAAATTATAGATTGTATTTGTTAACCTAATACAACATTACATACGAATTAGAATATGAATTTCACTAGAGCGACCAATACTACCCAATCCAATTCGAGTGATTCGTGGGCAAGAAAGCTCATCTGCCTCTTCTTCTTAGCCAGCGGACTCTCCCTTTCTTCCGCTCAAGATATGCCCAACATCGTCCTCCTCGTTGCCGACGATCTTGGATACGGCGAGCTCGGTTGCCAAGGAAACGAAGAAATTCCGACACCCCACATAGATTCCCTCGCGGAGAACGGCATTCGATTCACGCAAGGGTATGTCACCGCTCCCTTTTGCAGCGCCTCGCGGGCCGGACTCATGACGGGGCGCTACCAGACTCGATTCGGCTACGAATTCAATCCGATCGGAGCTAAAAACGAGGACCCTGACGCTGGACTTCCTTTAGGTGAAAGAACTATCGCTGATATTCTAGTAGATTCTGGATACATAACCGGGCTTTTTGGTAAATGGCACCTCGGTGGGACGGCCAAATACAATCCGATCCGCCGCGGTTTTGACGAGTTCTTCGGCTTCCTCCACGAGGGTCACTATTTTGTGCCTCCGCCCTATGAAGGTGTCACCACTTGGCTACGCCGGAAAGTCCTTCCAGGCGGCGGCGAAGGCCTGTGGATCTCTCAAGACAAAAAGCGGCTCTACACCACCCACATGGGCAACACCGAGCCCGACTATGATGCCGACAACCCGATCTACCATGACGGCCAACCCGTACAGGAAACTGAATACTTAACCGATGCCATTACGAGAGAATCGGTTTCCTTTATCGAACGGCACGCCGATAAACCCTTTTTCCTCTTTGTTCCTTACAACGCCGTACACAGCCCCCTTCAAGGGGCCGACGCGTACATGGAAAAGTTTGCTCACATCGAAGACATCCAACGACGCATCTTCGCGGCGATGCTCGCCAATATGGATGATAGCGTCGGGGCCATTCTGGAGAAGCTGCGTGAGGAAAGGCTCGAAGACAATACCCTCATCTTTTTCATCAGCGACAATGGGGGTCCCACTCGCGAGCTTACGTCCAGCAACCTTCCACTCCGGGACGGCAAGGGGAGCGTATACGAGGGCGGTAATCGCGTGCCCTTTCTCGTTCAGTGGAAAGGGCAGCTCCCCGCCAACCAAGTCTACGAAAATCCGGTGATTTCCCTGGATATTTTCGCAACTGCTGCCGCCTTGTCGAACGCGCAACTTGATGAGAGAAAAGTCTACGACGGCGTTAATCTGATTCCGTATCTGAAAGGTGAGAAAAATTCCCGACCTCACGATACGTTGTTTTGGCGTATCGACAAACGCTCCGCCATCCGAGTGGGTGAATGGAAACTCCTTCGAAACCCCCGCCGCGGGCAAGGTGACCAATGGGAACTCTACAATCTTGCCGAAGACATCAGTGAGACCAACGATCTGGCAGCCTCCCTCCCGGAAAAACGCTCCGAGATGATTGCTGCTTGGGAAGCGATGAACCGCCAAATGATTGATCCCGTATGGTCACCGAATAGCCGACGCTAGTTTCAGAATTTCCAGCCTCGTTGGAAAAGCTCTCACTCGAATTGTATATAATCGGCAGATTTTGGCATTCAATCCTTCTCAAAGCGAATTGAGATTGCCCCGATCCGCAGACTCTCTTTTTCTTCTATCGTGAAACGTTACTTACCCCACCTCGTTCTTGTGTTGTCCACCGCCCTATCCAACGCGGCCGACAAACCCAATGTTCTCTTCATCGCTATCGATGACCAAAACGACTGGATTGGCTGCATGGATTCTCACCCTATGGTGCAGACTCCCAACATCGATCGACTTGCGGATCGCGGAACGCTTATGGCCAATGCTCATTGCCAAGCGCCTCTCTGCAATCCATCTCGAACCAGTCTCATGGTTGGCCTTCGACCTAGTACAACGGGCATTCATGGACTCGCCCCTTGGTTTCGGGACGTTCCTCAATGGGCCGATCTCGTTTCGTTGCCGCAACATTTTGAGGCCAATGGGTATCAGACGTACAGTAATGGTAAAATCTACCACAGCATCCGTTCCCAGCCCGCAAACGAACCAAATCCTGAATTTCAACATTGGGGCTCTAGGGGAGGCGTCGGCTCCAAACCTCCTCAAAAGCTAATCCCAACGACTCCCTTTGGAAACCACCCCCTAATGGACTGGGGGGTTTGGCCAGACAACAACGACGATTCCACCAAGGGGGACTATGATGTCGCGGACCATGCAGTACGAATGATTGAGGAAATGCCTGACGGAAAACCGTTTTTCCTCGCAGCCGGATTCTTCCTTCCTCACGTGCCTTGTTACGCAACTCAAAAGTGGTTCGATCTGTATCCGGAAGACACTTCGGTTCTTCCACCCATGCCAGAAGGGGATCGCGACGATACTCCACGATCTTCTTGGTGGATCCACTGGAGCCTGCCCGAACCTCGAAAGAAGTGGATCGACGATAACGATCAGCAAATTAACCTCGTACGCTCCTACCTGGCCTCAACCAGCTTTGTGGACAGCCAAGTGGGCCGTATCCTCGACGCGCTTGAAGAATCAGGACACGCCGACGATACTATCGTCGTCCTATGGAGCGACCACGGATACCATTTGGGTGAGAAGTCGATCACCGGGAAAAATACGCTTTGGAGGAATTCGACTCGGGTGCCACTTATTTTCGCAGGCCCCGGGATAACCGCGGGACAAAAAAGCTCCAAACCTGCCGAGCTGCTCGACATCTATCCCACACTCATCGATCTGTGTGACCTCCCTCCACTTGACCATCTAGAAGGCCTCAGTCTCTGGCCTCAATTGCAAGACGCCGACGCGCCTCGGAGACGTCCCGCTATCACTTCCCACAACCAAGGCAATTTTTCAATCGTGACGGAAAAATGGCGCTACATTCACTATGTCGATGGCGAGGAAGAGCTTTACGATATTAAAAGCGATCCTCACGAATGGGACAATATCGCAAGTAACTTTCCAGAAGTTGTCTCCAACCTCCGGAAGTGGCTCCCTAAAAAGAATGTAGGTCCCGTTGCAGGTAGCCGATCTCGGGTTTTGACTTACTACGACAGAACACCTGTCTGGGAGGGCACTGCGATTGGCGAAGATGATCCCATTCCGCATGACAAAGCAGATCGCGAACTGCATCTGGGCCAATAAGGGCAGGGCTAGCTGACAGGTCGGTCGTAGTTTCGGCTAAATCTGGTCTCTGGAAAGCCGCAGCGATCCCCTCCGCTGCTCTCGGATAAACGGCTCCAATCATCATGAAACATCTAATTTCACTCATCGCATTCTCGATTCTCTGGACTTCCGCTGGAGCAACCGAAAAGCCCAACGTCCTTTTCATTCTTGCCGACGACCTCGGCTTTTCCGATCTAGGATGCTATGGCGGCGAAATTGAAACGCCCCATCTCGACGCTCTCGCGAAAAACGGCCTTCGGTATACCCAGTTTTACAATACAGGACGATGCTGGCCCTCTCGAGCCGCCCTGCTAACCGGTTACTACCCCCACGAGATACACAGAGATAATTTGCCTGGGGTCAAAGGTGGCAATCGAGGGACGCGCCAGAACTGGGCTCAGTTACTGCCAGAGTACCTCCAGCCTCATGGCTACCGTAACTACCATAGCGGAAAGTGGCACATCGATGGAAAAGTCCTCGATGGCGGGTTCGATCGTTCGTACAACACAGCCAACCAGGGCAATTTTTTCAGTTCGAAAGGCGTACTCGTTGACGACGTTCCTCTTAAGGCCCCAGGGGACGAAAGTGATTTCTATATCACAACCGCTACTGCGGACCACGCGATTGATTGCCTCCAAGATCACGCGGCAAATTATGCGGACCAGCCATTCTTTCATTACCTCGCTTTCATCGCTCCCCATTTTCCACTTCACGCCTTACCCGAAGACATAGAAAAATACCGCGACCGCTATCTGGACGGGTGGGACCAACTCAGGAAAGAACGATTCGCCAAGCAAAAACGTATGGGAATTGTAAACACAACCTTGTCAGAACTCGAACTGAAAGTTGGCCCTCCTTACTACTTTGAAAAAGACCTTCACAAACTCGGACCGGAAGAAGTTTATCGTCCATTCCCCTGGGACACCCTCGGAGAAGAACAGAAGCGCTTTCAAGCCACGAAAATGGCGATTCACGCCGCCATGATCGATCGAATGGATGTCGAGATTGGCCGGGTTATCGATCAGCTCAAGCGGATGGGGGCCTTTGAAAATACGATCATCTGCTTTGCCTCCGACAATGGAGCGAGTGCGGAAATCATGGTTCGCTCCGGAGGACACGACCCCAGCGTACCTCTAGGAAGCGCGGCCAGCTACCTTTGTCTCGGGCCCGGATTTTCGAGTGCCTCTAACACTCCTTTCCGCCGTCATAAAACATGGGTCCATGAGGGAGGAACCGCGACTCCTTTCATCGTGCACTGGCCGAAAGGGATAAAAGCTCGCGGGGAGCTTCGCCATACGCCCGGTCACTTCATCGATTTCGTTCCCACTGTCCTGGATGCCGCAGGAATCGAGAAACCGAATACAAAGAATGGAGCCCCTGTCCCCAAATCACCCGGCCGGAGCTTAATGGCCTCTTTCAAGTCAGACATTACGATTGAACGCGATCTCCTTTGGTGGATGCACGACGAACATAAAGCGGTACGCATTGGCGATTGGAAACTTGTCGCCGCTAAAGATGATCCTTGGGAGCTCTACAACTTGAAAAACGATCGAGCCGAGTCGTTCGACTTGGCTAAAGCGAATTCTAAAAAGGCTGCTGAACTCGAAACCGCCTGGCAAAGGCAACTCAGATCAATGGCGGAATTGGTATCGAAAACCCCCAATTTGTCCGGCCCTGCTCCAAGACGGTAGGGCTCGATCGCCCGGCGAGCCGATAGCCAGGAATTTTCAACTCCACTGATCCTTCAGCCTTTAGCTTTATCCTCAAGGTATTCGTCCACCATTTGCTCAAGTACGGTAAGCGGTAGCGGACCGCCACGGAGAATCACGTCGTGAAACTCGCGAATATCAAATCCTTCACCCAGTTTTTCTTTCGCCTTCTCACGCAACTCCAGGATCTTCAGCATCCCCACTTTATAGGCCGTTGCTTGCGACGCCATAACGATATGGCGCTCCACCATTCGAGTACAGTCACGCTCCGTATCAGGAGTGTTTTCCCGATAATAGGCAATTCCCTGTTCCCGCGTCCATTTCTTGGCATGTATCCCCGTGTCCACCACAAGTCGACAAGCCCGCCACAACTCCATGCTCAGTCTACCAAAATCGGAATACGGGTCCTGATAAAGCCCCATTTCCTTGGGGAGAAGTTCACAATACAAGCCCCAACCCTCAATGTAGGCCGTGTAGCCACCCAGTTTCCGAAATTTGGGAATCCCCTCCAGCTGCTGCGCTAACGCCAGCTGCATGTGGTGTCCCGGAATTCCCTCATGATAGGCTAACGCCTCCAGCTTGTATTTGGGCATGTTAGCCGTATTGTAAAGATTCGCGTAGTAGATGCCAGGACGGCTTCCGTCAGGGGCGGGACGTTGATAGAAAGCAGTCCCCGCAGATTTTTCGCGAAATGCCTCAACCCGCTTTACGGTGAGTTCCGCCTCAGGCTTGGTCAGAAACAAAGCGTCCAACCGCTCCCGCATATCATCAATCACCGCAACCGCTCGGTCTAGATACTGCTGTTTTCCTTCATCCGTGTTTGGATAGTAGAACTGCGGATCCGTGCGCATGAATTGGAAGAAAGCCTGTAGGTCACCTTCAAAACCCACCTTCTTCATGATCCCTCTCATCTCGTTGTGAATGCGAGCCACCTCTTTTAGTCCAATTTGATGGATCTCCTCCGAGCTGAGCTCAGTCGTGGTCGTCATCCGCAATGATTCACTATAAAACTCCTCCCCATCCTTGAATTTCCAAACGCCATCTTCCGTCGTCGCCCTGGTCTCTTGCTCTTTCAAAAAGCTGATCAATCGCTCATAGGCTGGCTTAATGACTTCCACTAAAGCCTTGCTCGCTTCTTGCTGAAGCATGACGTGCTGCGGCTCGTCAATCTCGAGAGCCTTGAGTTTCTTCCGAAAGTCACCCCATAGTGCGGAGTCTTCTCCTGTATCCTGAAAAGGAGCTCCGGCTATAATGTTTTCACAAGATTCAATTGCCCTTGGGTAGACGAATTTTGGGGGCAGGACTCCGATAGACTCTCGCAGTTTCAAATTCTCGATCAACTGATCAAATACTCTTTCGATCCCCTTGAGCCGCGACACGTAGGCTTCCGCATCGTTGACCTCAGTCACAAGATGCATGTTTATTAAAAACGATGCAACATCCGTGTGCCGCCCAAACATCTGATTTACAGGGTAGTTATAATGGCGATACTTGAAGTTTCTGATCGCGTCTTCCGCATTTTGAATCGCCAGACGGTAGCTGATTTTCGTCTGTAAGTCGAGAAGGTCGTAGTCAATAGAAGAATTGAGCCACTCCATGTTCTCCTTGGTTATCGCCAACTCACGAAGTTCGATTTCCTCTGCGGCATCATTCCACTCCCCGTAATCCTTCTTGATCCCCAAGTAAGTCTGCCTCTCAGGAAACCGATCTACCTTTTCGTTATAAACCCGCTCGAAGAAATCATTCGCTTTCTTGGATTCCGCAACCACCCGCGGATCCTCCTCTGCTTGAAGACCCGCAAGCGGGCCCAGGCTGGCGATCAATATCACAAATAGGTATTTGAACATCAGGTATCGGTATCACGTAAATGCTCAGAATCAAAAGCCAATTTGAAGCCTTTGAGGTCCATTAGAGGCTTTTTTAGGCGACTGGATGATGAGGTGAACTATAAATGTCAGGTTGGCGGTGTCCTCATTTAGCCGCACAGTCAGTAAACCATTTCTCAGTCTATAAATCCTGCCCTACGCCCATCCCTGCTCATCTCCTCCTGGA
>CALDFV010000318.1 GCA_937942145.1 uncultured Opitutaceae bacterium | reverse complement strand
GCGTTCGTGTAGGGTTCTCTTGGGATCAGCGAACGTTCCGGGTCGAACGGGTTCGTGGGATGCTTTCGCAAAGGACTTCATCTTAGCCAGTATATCCGTATGCCGTTTCGATAGATCGATCGTTTCCGATATATCGGAGTCGAGATCGTCGCGAAACGCTTTGCGTATTTCCGGCACATTTCGATATCGTCTCGAATCAGATTCGTGTTCCGATATACCTTTTTTAAAAGTATCTACAAGGTGCTGTAGTTGTTGAGCGGATTCGACCATAGCAGAGTAACGACGAACCATAGTACTAAACCAGTGGTTCGAATCAAGGAGATAATGCCTCGCAACATTGTGATCTCTACAATCTCGTTAAACAGTCACTCAAAATCTCACCATCTGTACGTCGGCAATCATCAAGCTAAAACCAGATCCACCCAAATCTGCTGCAGTGGATGGGAAAGCCCCTCAAATTTTAATTTGGCACCCAGGATCCGACTAAAGATCTCTAGCACCCCGATAGCCACACTCAGTACTTTCCTCGAATCCTTACATAAAACTAATATTTCCGGCACCAAAATCTCCCGATATATTTCTTGATACGAATCGACTAACCTCTCACCCTACCCCGCAAATCGAAGCTGAATAGCTGATTTCACAATTTCCCTTATAAAAGTGCCTCAAGATCCGATCTCCGAGGCCTTCCCGCCTAAAATACTCCAAATTTATGGATACAAACGAACCCAACTCAGAAAACGCTCCGGAGTCCAACGATCAATCGAACACAGAACCCGAAACGGCAAGTACCGGGACTCCATCTGCCTCCGAGCCGTTACATCCGGTGGGATTCCAATTCACCGGCCGGGCAGGCGAATTCTTTAAAATCTGGATTGTCAATCTTCTGCTCCAAGTGGTGACGCTCGGATTCTACTGGCCCTGGGCGATGGTGCGCACCAAGCGGTATTTCTATGCCAACACCCACCTAGACGGCCATTCATTCGACTATCTCGCCAAACCCAAAAGCTTACTCATTGGCTACCTCATCGTACTTTGCTTCACAGCGCTCTACGCGGTCGTAGGATTGTTTAATCCGCTTTTCGTGTTTCCCGTCATCTTGGTGTATCTGGTAGCCGCTCCTTGGATAATCTACAAGGCCCTTCGATTTAGAGCACGCAACACTGCGTACCGAAATGTGCGTTTCAAGTTTTCCGGCCTGCTAAGCGACTCCTACATCACCTATATGGCCTGGGCGGTCCTCGTGCCCTTCACTTTCGGCTTAATCATACCCTATTGGAAGTTGAAGCAACACGAGTACTTCTTCGGCAACCTTCAGTTCGGGAAAACGCCCTTCGGATTCAAACCAAAAGGAGCTGAATACTACAAATACTACCTCCTGTTTTTCGCTATTGGCATGGCCATCTACCTCGTGGTTATAATCCTTTTCGTAGCCATTGGCGCTGTATCTGGATACTCAATGGACGCGATGGGCAGTGACGAAATGGAGACCGCTATGACAATAGGTTTGGTGATAGGAATGGCCATCTTATACGCCATCATCATCGCCGCCGGCGTCATCTTCCAGAACGGACTGTGGATGCTTATTTTCAACTACAACATGTCGGTCTGGAATTTGGGAGACTTTCGTTTTGAATCCAAAATGAAATTAGTTGAGTACCTTCTCTTATGTCTCGGCAATATCTTCGCCAGCGTTTTCACGCTTGGGCTGCTGATACCCTGGGCGAAAATTCGACTGGCCAAATACAAGCTGGAAAACCTGTATCTTCTGGCTCCCGGCGGGCAGTTGGGCGAGCACTTCGAAGCCTCGCATGAAGAGGAAGGCGCGCTGGGAGAAGCCACGAGCGACTTTATGGACTTTGACATTGGGTTGTGATCGAATTCGAGGGAATTCTATATCGTTCTGGTTCCTCTCATTCCTTTGAGGCCAAGGCCTGCTTTGGGGAAGACGGTTCGTTCTCCATTGAAGCGGAAGGTGAAAAGAAAGTATATTCGCCAAACGAATACGAAATCGAGCCTAAACTGGGCTCCTCAAATCGTGTCATTCGCTTTTCGGACGGGGTTCGCATGGAAACGTCTAACCACGCTGCTTTCTCGAAAATAGAGGACACAATGCCAACCGGCATGTTCTTCCGACTTGTCGACTGGATGGAGTCGCGGTGGCCAGTCGCCCTTGGCAGCATTGTTGGCGTCATAGTTTTTGTCATCCTTTTTCTAGAATACGGTATGCCGGTGTTGGCAAAATACATCGCTTATGAAGTACCGCAAAGTCTGCGGCAGTCGATGTCCAATAGCAGCCTGGATGCGATGGACAACTACGGCTTGCTTGAAGAGAGCTATTCCATGAGAATCCACCAGGCCAGCACGGAGGCCTTTGACCGGGCTCTGGAGCTCACTGAGGATAGTTTGAATCCGGAGTTTAAATACGAATTAAGGATTTTCAAGGCTCCCAAGATTGGGCCCAACGCGTTTGCCCTACCCTCCGGAACGGTTGTCGTTACCGAGGAGTTCGTCGACTTGTGCGAAACGAACGAGCAAATGGTCGCCGTATTCCTGCATGAGATCGCCCATGTAGAGCTGCAACATGGGCTGAGGTCCCTCATCCAGGATGCGGGTGTTTTCCTCATTATGTCCATTGCTCTCGGCGATCTGTCTTCACTGGGTGGAATGGCCGCTTCGCTACCCACCCTCGCTATTGAGTCACGCTATTCTCAAGGGTTCGAAACCGAAGCGGATCTATATGCAGGACGCATCCTGGAAGCGTGCGGTATCGGAGCTGAGGTGATGAAGGATATTCTTATTCTCCTCCACAAGGATGTTCCAGATATCGATTTCGCCCAGTTCCTGTCCTCCCACCCAGACTTGGAAGAGCGACTCGATGCGCTCGACTCGCTTGAGTCCGAGAATTAGGCTTTTATCTTTTCAAAGTACAGTGCAGGAACGCAAACGCATGGAGACCCCGAGGCAAAGTCCTGAGGCTGTAGAAAGGTAGTGGGCGATCGGATTTAGCCGGCTACCAGAGGGCAACATTCAAGCGACTGAAGGACCAAAAGCGCCTTGCCTAAAACTGAGCGCCACCTATTCCATACAACATGAAACTGATTCTCCGTATTCTAATCGCCTCGTCCACCCTCATCCTTTCCTCGTCCGCCATTGCTCAAGAGCTGAAAGCCGAAGATAAAGGTGCCTTTCGCGAGCTCTTCCCTGCCAATGCCACGATTGAAACCCTAGGATCGGAATTCATGTTCACCGAGGGTCCCGCCTGGGTGGGAGGCGAGAATGGATACCTTATTTTTAGCGATATCCCAGCCGACAAGATCTACCAATGGACCCGGAGTTCGGGCTTTTCGGTATTCCGTGAGCCCAGTCGCCAATCCAACGGCAACAATCTCGACCTTCAGGGCAGAATCGTCACTGCCGAGCACTGGGGCCGCAAAGTATCTTTGCAAAAGCGCAACGGAGAGGTCCTCACTCTTGTCGATAGCTTTCAAGGCAAGAAATTCAATTCGCCCAACGACGTTGTGGTGAAAAGCGACGGCACTCTCTGGTTTACGGATCCCGACTACGGACTTCGCGATCGGCCCAGAGAAATGGCGAAAAACAATGTCTTCCGATTCGATCCTCTTTCCGAAGAGCTCACGGTAGTGGTTGATGATTTCGTAAAGCCCAACGGGCTTTGTTTTTCGCCCGACGAGTCCAAGCTGTATATCGCCGATTCGGGTGACCCCAAGCACATCCGCGTTTTCGATGTGCACAACGACGGGACTCTCAGCGGAGGAAAGGTTTTTGCCGCGCTGGACAAGGGAGGACCCGACGGCATGCGCTGCGATAGCGAAGGGCGCTTATGGACGAGCTCCGGCGATGGGGCTCAAGTCTTCGATGCGAAGGGTAAATTGCTGGCCCGCGTTTTACTTCCCAAGGGAGGGGCCAACCTCTGCTTCGGTGGCCCCGAGGGCAGCACCCTTTACATCACCGCCCGCAACGCGGTCTACGCGGTCGAAACCAAGACTCAGGACGCCCACACCCGGCGTATTGAATGAACCACGACGCCTTCTCACTAGTTTACTCCATGCGCCAACTCAGCATGGTCGTTTTGTCGGGCCTACTACTCGTGGGCTGCACTCCAGATCCCAACGAATCCAACTGGATCGACCTCTTCAACGGGATGGACCTTTCCGATTGGCGAACCAATCGGGCCGAAGGATCCTTCACCGTCAAGGAGGGACTACTAGTCGCCCACAGCTTGGATCTCAGATCACACCTCTTCTACGTCGGCAATGCCAAAGAGCCGATCGCGTTCAAGGATTTTGAACTGATAGTAGTCGCCAAAGGCGAGCCTGATTCCAATTCGGGCATCTTTATCCACACTGACTACGATCTTCGAGACGAACTAGGCCACTTGGCCAATGGGTATGAGATAAATTTGAATACAAGCCCCAAGGTCACGCGTAAAACGGGAAGCCTCTACGATGTGGTAGACCTATCGGAACCGCTGCTCGACGATACCGAGTGGTTCGAAACACGCATCCGCGTTGAGGGAAAACGGATTCAAGTCTGGCTCAATGGCAAATCGGTAGTTGATTACCTCGAACCGGAAAACCCCGATCGGAAACCGAACCGCAAAGGGCGTTTGCTTAAACCAAATGGCGGCGCCATCGCCCTGCAGGCCCATGACCCCGATAGTGTTTGGTATTTTAAGGAAATCAGGCTAAAGCAGCTATAGGCGCAACCATGCCCCAGTAGAGAAAGAAAGATTTCCAGATACCGTCCGAATCAAAAGCAGCGCAAAACCCTTTTCTTTTGCAACAATTGCGCTAGGCAGTTTCCAGACTATTATGAACGACCCAGCACAAATTCTAAGCGACCACCAACCTACGAAAGAGTTCTTTGTCGGCATCGACTCAGACGGATGCATTTTCGACAGCATGGAGATCAAGCACAAGGAGTGCTTCGCCCCCATGTTTATTAAGTATTGGAATCTCCAAGCGGTCAGCAAGTACGCCCGCGAAGTCTGGGAGTTCGTAAACCTCTATTCCAAAAGTCGCGGATGCAATCGCTTCCCCGCCCTTACATCGGCCATCCAGCTTCTCAGTGAACGTCCTGAAGTTGCCGCCCGCAATGTAAAGCTACCCGACCTGTCCGCTCTGGAGGAATGGATGAGCCGGGAAACCAAGCTAGGGAACGCTACCCTAAACGCTGAAGTCGCCGGAGGCAACGAAGGTCTCGCACCCGTGAAAGTATGGTCCGACGGCGTAAACGCATCGGTCGCGGATATCGTCCATGGTGTCCCGCCTTTCCCTCTCGTCCGGGAAACGCTGGTTAAAATAAACGAGAAGGCCGACGCCATGTGCATTTCCCAAACCCCTGTCGATGCCCTCGAACGCGAATGGGAAGAGCACGGCATCCGCGACTTTGTATCCATTATTGCTGGCCAAGAGCGCGGGACCAAGGTTCAGCACCTTGAAATGGCGGCCAAGGATAAGTACCCCAGCGATAAAATCCTCATGATCGGGGATGCCCCCGGAGACCGAAAAGCCGCCCAGGCCAACGGCGCCCTCTTTTTCCCGATCAACCCTGGATCGGAAGAGCAAAGCTGGCAGCGACTCCATGACGAAGCCTTAGACCGCTTCTTCGCCGGGACCTACGCGGGCGACTACGAGAAGCAACTGGAAGACGAGTTCGAAGCCTGCCTCCCAGAATCACCGCCTTGGAAGTAGGCGACATTGGGAATACCTTTGCTTAGAGCCGTTTCCATATCGTAGGAGCGGCTTTAAACCGCGATTTAGACCCCATGGCAATCGCGGTGCAAAACCGCTCCTACAACCCGATTTGAGCTAGCGGGCGATCTCCGAGCGCCCACAATAAAAGAGTAGCACAGGC
>CALDFV010000317.1 GCA_937942145.1 uncultured Opitutaceae bacterium | reverse complement strand
CTCCGAAAAGCGAACCGTTTGGTCGCCCAAGCCCCGACCCAGCTAGTCCATTCGCCCAAGGCAATCTCATCGACGGAATCGTCGAGGACTTCGGCAGGGAGCAGTCCCACCACCCGAGAAAGTCCAGCGCGCGAGGGAACTGAGCAAGGGGTTCCACCCGTTGGCGCTCCGGCTGAAGATCCTCCCGTCACCGAAGCAGCAACTCCATCTTCTCTTGGCCGATCCTGGAAATTCGTGGGGTGGGCCCAAGGGGAATTGGCTTTATTCGACACGGAGTCGGGAATCGTTTTTTTGGACGCGAGAGCCGCTCAAAGGAGAATTTGGTATGAGCGAGTACTTTTCGCTTACGGAAACCAATCAGTGCAAAGCCAGGCCTTGCTCTTACCAATTCCCCTGGAACTGGATCCGGTGTCCTCCGCCGTGTTGAGTGACAATATGGAATTGCTTGAGACGTACGGTGTTATCGCATCCCCGTTCGGCCGGAATTTTTTCCGCATAGAATCGGTCCCTACTTGGCTTCCCGAAGGGGATGCGGGTACCTACGTGAGCGATTTGGTTGATCTGCTGCGACGGGGTGATCTGAGCGACAAGAACAAGAACGCCAATGAGGATCTACTGGCGAAACATGCCTCGAGGAGAGTGGTCAATGGGACCCCGATTCCGGGAGATGATGAGATTCCCAGTCTCCTCGACGAACTTTTTGAAACGAAAAATCCTCTGGCCGATCCGGATGGGAGGCCTACTTTTATTGAAATCCCTAGAAGCGAGCTTAATCGCCGGTTTCACAGGGGAAGTGGTGACTCTCACAGAGCCGAACTCTAGCGGTTCGCTCAAAATTGCTCACAAGGTGGTTCTCAAAGGGCGTCAAAATATGTGGATGGCCTCGAATTGGACTGGATTAGATCCCTTTCGTCACCGATGTAGATTCTTACAAGAAATTGGCACAGGAAAGGCTTGTCTCTCACGGATCGATGCCTATCGCCTCTGGGTCAAACTTTCAGGTCTAAAAAATTGGATATGACTACTGTCGCAAAAAAGAAAACCGTTGCTAAGAAAAAAAAGGACGATGGATGCAACTGCCCGCATCCTCCTTTGAAGAATGCTATACTAGAGCACCTTAAGCTAACTTTGGCCCATGATGTCTCAAGGGCGACGAGACACGATTGGTGGCACTGCCTATCGTTGGCTGTTCGCGACCGGATGGTGACCCACATGATCGAAACTCAAGCGGTCCATTTCAGCAAGAAGACCCGCCGCACCTATTATTTGTCGATGGAGTACCTGATGGGTAGAATGCTCGTCAACAACATGTACAATGCGGGGGTTTACGAGGAAGCCCGTGAGGCGATTGAGTCGCTCGGTCTCGACTGGGATGAGGTAGTGGAGGAGGAAGTAGACATGGGCTTGGGCAATGGGGGCTTAGGCCGCCTTGCCGCCTGTTTCCTTGATTCGTTGGCGACACTGGATTTACCGGCGATTGGGTATGGAATCTACTACGAGTTCGGTTTGTTCAAACAGGAATTTGTCGATGGGCACCAAATCGAGCATCCCGACAGCTGGAAGAAATTTGGGACCCCTTGGGAGATCGTTCGTCCAGAGTACACCCAGCATATCAAACTCTACGGAAGAGTGGAGCAAGTCTTCGACGCGAAAGGCGACTATCGGGAAGAGTGGGTGGATACTAAGACGATCGAAGGAGTCCCCTACGATATTCCAATAGCCGGATACGACACGAAAACGGTGAATTTCCTTAGACTGTGGTCTTCTCGTTCGTCCGAGGATTTCGATTTGGACGAGTTCAACAAAGGTGACTACGTCGAGGCGGTTCGGGAAAAAGCGATTGGGGAAACGATTTCAAAGGTGCTCTATCCCAATGACCGGACCGAAAATGGCAAAGAGCTGCGCCTTGTACAGCAGTACTTCTTCGTAACGTGTTCGCTCCACGATATCATTCGCCGTTTCCGCACTACGTTTGATGACTGGGAAGACTTTCCAAAACAAGTCGCAATCCAGTTGAACGATACACACCCGGCCATCGCCGTGGTAGAGCTGATGCGGATACTGATTGATGAAGAAGGTCTGGAATGGGATTTCGCCTGGAGCCTAATCAACAAAACCTTTGCCTATACGAATCACACCTTGCTTCCGGAAGCTCTGGAACGCTGGAGTGTGCCTCTCTTTGAAAAGGTCCTCCCTCGCCATCTTAATATTATTTACGGTATCAATAGCCAGCTTATGGATACGGTGGAAGAGAAGTGGCCGGGGGACAACGCGATGAAGCGCGACGTGTCGATCATTGAAGAGAGTCACCCCAAGATGGTTCGCATGGCCAACCTGGCTGTGGTTGCGAGTCATACGGTCAATGGGGTGGCAGCGATTCACTCGGAGTTGCTCAAAACCCGACTTTTTCCGACTTTCGACGCCCTCTACCCAGGGAAGTTCACCAACATGACAAATGGAATCACTCCGCGTCGCTGGCTACGGGCCTGTAATCGTGGATTGTCGCGTTTGATAGATTCAAAAATTGGAAACACCTGGAGTAAGAATCTAGATGAGCTCAAGGGTCTGGAAAAGTATGCGGATGACAAGTCCTTCCAGAAGGCGTATATGGATATTAAATACGCCAATAAGGTTGCTCTCGCTGAGGTCATCAAGCAGGACTGTGGAATAGAAGTCGATCCTGCGGCAATGTTCGATGTGCAGATAAAACGACTGCATGAGTATAAGCGTCAACATCTGAGCCTATTGCATATCCTGCACTTGTATCGTAAGGTACTGCACAATCCAGACCTCGATATCGTCCCGCGTGTATTCATTTTTGGAGCCAAGGCAGCACCTGGGTACTATCTTGCCAAAACGATCATCAAGGCGATCAACGCAGTAGGTGACATCGTCAACAACGACGAGCGAATTGGTGGAAAACTCAAAGTGGCTTTTCTTCCCAACTACCGCGTTTCGTTGGCCGCTCGAATTATTCCAGCGGCAGACCTATCGGAGCAAATCTCTACTGCCGGCAAGGAAGCTTCGGGTACTGGGAACATGAAGCTGGCGGTCAACGGGGCCTTGACTATTGGAACGCTTGACGGAGCCAATATTGAAATCAAAGAGGAGGTAGGCGACGACAATATCTTTATCTTTGGGCTCGATGTTGATGAAGTCGCAGAGCTTGATGAGAAAGGGTATGATCCTTTCAAGTACTACAATGAAGACGAAAACCTGAAAGCGATTGTCGATTGGGTGGGGTCCAACTACTTTTCGTCGGGCGAACCAGGAGTGCTGAAGCCTCTAAAAGACAGCCTGCTGGAAGGAGGGGATCCCTTTAAGGCATTGGCTGACTTTAAAGAATATTGCGAGTGCCAGGAAAAAGTGGACGAAGCCTTCAAGGATAAAGATCGCTGGGCTCGTATGGCTATTCTTAATACCGCGCGTGTGGGTAAGTTCTCCTCGGATCGGACCATAAGCGAGTATGCCAGCAAGATCTGGAAACTAAAACCAGTGGCGATTAAATAAGACTTAAGGTTTAGTAAGATTGTGGTGTTGGCGAAAGCCAGGAAGCTATTGGCTATAATGGAATAGGAAGTACCTAACCCAGCAGCAGTCTCAGGATTGAATGACCTCCCAACGGTTAAACGCCATCCGTTAATAGCAGTCTTAAAAGCGGACTTTAGCCTTGACGGGGTAGTGGTCGGAGGGGTAGCGGCCGTTGTCGTTATCGTGAATGATTTTCGCCTTTAATACTTCGGTGGTGGGGGCGGCGAGTACGTAGTCGATCTTGTTCCCGTCTACTTTTCCGATCCACTTGGTTCCGGTTCCCACGTCTAGCGCGTCCGGGTGGAGGACGCGAAAGGTGTCGACCAAAGGAGCCTCGTTGGAGTGTGGCGACCCGTTGTTTTTTCCGAGGAGAGTGAGGATCGGGGTCTGGTCTTCGCCGGCATTAAAGTCGCCCATCAGGATGTAGGGATCTTCTGGGTGCTTGCGGTTGGCGATACGTTCGACTAGGAAGCGGGCGCTTTCTTCGCGGGCACTCTCCGATCTGTGGTCAAAATGGGTGTTGAAAATGTAGAATCGAGATCCGTTGGCGCGGTTTTCTATTCGCGCGTAAGTGCATATCCGAAAGAGCTGGTTTCCCCAGCTGCTTGAGGGCGTTTCGGGTGTATCCGAAAGCCAAAAGGTATCCTGCTCCAAGATTTCGAATGTATCTCTTAAGTAGAGAATAGCGCAGTGTTCGCCTTGGCCTTCAGGTTCGCGACCGATGCCGACAGATGCGAATTGAGGATGCTCCTCAAGTATCTCTTCGATCTGGAAATCGAGGGCTTCCTGCAAACCTACCACATCAGGAGCGTGATCGGTGAATACATCGAATACGAGCGGTTTTCGCTTGTTCCAGTGATTCTCACCATCGTCGGCTGTTCCGTATCGAATATTGAAAGACATGAAATCTATGTCTTGTTTAGGTGGCTCAGTTTTGCTGCATCCCCACAGGACGAATGAAAGAATTATAGTTGCAACTGATAAAACTGGATTAAACCGTTTGGCTTTTTGTAGTGAAAATGTCATGTGATTTGAGTGTCCCGCGACTAATGTTTCTCCCGCATTTTTCATTATTTCCTGATGAAATAGCTGACGAATATAATTGAGCGAGTACGCCAATAAAGCAGAAGGGGTTAATTGTTTCTACTCTCAAGGAGATTGTAGATATATCGCTCGTTTATATTCCAGTTGTTGCTTGATTCACCTGCCTTTGGCAATGTTCGATTTCTGCCGATATTCACAATCTCGATGTTGCCCTGCAATGGTTACTGAGGATTGTTCAGTGGTTGTCATGTTTCAATAGCGATGAGAATTTTCGTTGCTGAGTTGACGCGAAGGTCATTAACCATTAACAAAGTAAAATCATGGTAGCTCTCGGTGTTAAGCACTTTCTTCTTTTCACAAAAGCGTTTTTTGGCGCTTTAATTTTGCTTACCGGTTTGTTTCCGACCGCTTTCGCGGATGAAGTAGTGGCGGATCCGCATCGCTTTGACGATGCCATTACCGCGTTTGAAGCGGCCGACAAGATTTCCATGCCCGAACCGGGCAAAGTCCTCTTTCTCGGAAGCTCATCGATTCGCCGCTGGGATACGGCAAAAGCGTTTCCGGAGATCGATTCCATCAACCGGGGATTTGGCGGCTCGCAAACATCGGATTGTATCTATTTTTTTGATCGCATCGTTTTGCCCTACAAGCCGAAGGTCATCGTGCTCTACGAAGGGGACAACGATATCGGAGCGGGCAAGTCGAAGGAAGAGGTCGTCAAGGATTTCCAGACGTTTGCGAAACGGGTAAGGGACAAGCTGCCGGGAACGAAGATCGTGCACATCCCCATTAAACCCAGTATCAAGCGGGCGAGTCTTTGGACTAAAATGGAATACGTGAACCAAGAGGTCCAGGCGATGGCAGCCAATAGGAAGGATCTTTACTACGCGGATATCGCCACACCGATGCTGACTACGGGATCGCCACCAGACGAAAGTTTGTTCGCCGCGGATGGGCTGCACCTAAGCGACAAGGGAAACGCTCTGTGGGCAAACGTGATTGGTCCCGTCATTGAAGAAGCTCTGAGGGAATAGGCGCAAGAATCTATTGGGTGGGCGCTCGGAGATCGCCCGTTGCTAGTCAACTCGGGCTCGCACTGGGGGTGCTTATTGTTAAGCAGCCGAAAAAGGACGAACCAATTCGGCTGACTAGGGATAGTCAGCCCTACCTCCCTTCTTAATATTTGGTACTTATTGAACACTCGCTTACGCTTCTTTTTGGCACATTTTTGTTGCCGAGAAGCGCTTGGTGTTCAGGATCCTGGCCTGTCGTTCCTGAAATGGAATAATTCCTAGCAACCCCAAATTCGATACCTCCTCTCTATGCATTTGCATCTTCTCGCTCAAACGGAAGCTTCTGGATCCTACTGGCCATTCACTGTATTGGCTCTTGGAATACTTTTCGTCGTCGTAGCTATCGCAGTGTTTCGCATACATGCGTTTATTTCGCTGATATTGGCAGCAGTGCTGGTCGGCGCTCTCTCATCAAGTCTTCCAGGAGGCGAAGGAGCCAATCATATCGTAACTGCGATTGGATTGTCGATGACTGAGTTTGGCTCAACTGCGGGGAAGATCGCTTGGGTAATCGCTTTGGCGGCGATTATTGGGGTCTGCCTGATGGAAAGTGGCGCGGCTGACAGGATCGTTCGCGGAATGGTCAGAACGCTGGGTGAGAAACGAGCCGGCGTGGCGCTGGTTTTATGCTCCTTCTTTCTGTCTATACCGGTATTTTTTGACACTGTATTTTTTCTCCTCATTCCCTTGGCCCAGGCGCTCGCATTCCGTTTAGGGAAGCACTACCTTTATTTTGTCATGGCGATGTGCAGTGGTGGGGCGATCACGCATGGATTAGTCCCGCCGACGCCAGGTCCTCTGGTAATGGTGGAAACATTGAACCTGAATCTTGGATTCACTATCATCGCGGGAATTGGTCTGGGGCTCATTCCGGCCTTCGCAGGACTCTATTTTGGCAAGTGGCTTGATGGCCGAATGAACATCCAGTTTCGTGAGAGTCCCGGCATTAAAATTGCCGATATTGAGGCCATCGTGTCCAAAAAGGACAACGAGCTCCCTTCTTTTCTCGTATCTATGTTGCCGGTAGCGCTTCCGGTATTCCTCATCGCCTTCACATCCTTTTTGGCGATTTGGACCACGGAAGGATCCTTTTACAATGCGATGGAGATTCTTGGAAACAAGAACGTCGCCATGTTCATTGGGACTCTAATCGCTCTTTACACGCTCGCGAAGCAAAAGGGCGTAAGTATCAAGGCGTTGGGACACGTGATGGAAGGTCCGCTGGGAACTGCGGGAACGATCATTCTCATCACCTCGGCCGGTGGAGCGTTTGGGGCCATGATTCGCCATGCAGGAGTAGGCGATGCCATTAGTATGGCTTCCAAGGATACAGGGTTGTCGCTGATCATCCTTTCTTGGGTTGTCGCAGCCGTACTCAAAGTA
>CALDFV010000316.1 GCA_937942145.1 uncultured Opitutaceae bacterium | reverse complement strand
GTGATCGTAGCCCAGAGATGGAGTTTAGGCTGCATAGGTCTTCGGCTGTGAGCTCAGCCGAACGCACAAGCAGCCCTGCCATTGACGAAGCAACTACTCGTATTCCCACTTGCTGATCCAAGGGTCGTTGGTCGCTTGCTGGAATGCTTTCAACTTGGCTTTCATCGATTCGAGGATTTTGGAATATTCAGGGTTGCTGGCGAGATTCACTTCTTCGTAGCGGTTCTCGGTGACGTTGTAGAGTTCGAACGCAGGACGATCGACGTAGGAGCCTACACTCATGTAACCGTAGAATGCGTCATCTCCTTTCTCAAGTTGCGCCTGCCAGGTGGAGGAGGCCCAAAGGTCGCTCGCGAAAGGATAGGGAAGCCCTGAGGCGATATTCCAGATGAGCTTGTACTTGCCATCCCATACGGTCCGCATCGGGTAGTACATTGTGATTTCGTGGAATGTGTGGGAGGCGAACATCGTCTTGTGGTGAGAGGCGTTTGCTTTCCCAAGAATGGGAATCCAGGAATTACCATGGTAGCTGGTGTAGGGGCGATGTCCGCGATTGTCCTTCGCCACGTAGTCCTTGTTCTTCCAATACGCGTCTGCTTTCACGAAGTTTTTAGGCTGGTTCTTCTCGCGATCGAGCGCCTGGGCAAAATCCACCAATGACGGAGTGATGTCGGCGTGGCTGATCATAGCATCGGATTCGATACCCCGCTTTTTCTCGTACGGGTTGCGAACGATGAAGGGGACATGGAGTCCGGCTTCGAAAACGGTGGTCTTAGCTCCTGCAAAGGCCATGCCGTGATCCGAGGTAAAAACGATTAGGGTCTTATCATAGAGATCCGATTCTTTTAGAATTTTGATCAGCTCAGCGACGCCCTGGTCGATACGAGCGCAGCTTTGGTAGTAGTGAGCCAGTTCGCTCCGTGATTCAGGCGTGTCGGGTAGGAATGGGGGAACCGGAATCTTGTTGGGATCGAAGAAGACCTCGTCCACGCCCTCGTAAGCGGCCTTGTTCGGAAGGTTGCCAAAGAAATTCGGTTTGTGCTTCCCGGGATAGGACGCGTCGTCTCCCCCACCGCGATGCGGATCGGAAGTCGCAAAATAAAGGAAAAACGGTTTCTCGTCATCTGTCGTGATGAAGTCTTTGGCGACAGATGCCATTTGCTTCGCATTGCGAGCGTTTCCTTTGAGGTAGGTATCGAATCGGTAGACTTCTTCCGGCGCCACATGATACTTGCCGATTTGTCCGGTGCGGTAGCCCGCGTTGGACAAAACGCGTGGTAAGGAGAGGGCGACCACGTTGTGAAAGCTGGCGAATTTGTGGTAGGCGTGCTGGTGGCCGAACTGTCCGTTGAAGTGGTTATGGAGTCCGGAAAGAATGACGGACCGGCTTGCTGAGCAACTGGCGGTTGTGGCATAGGCTCGCTTGAATAGCGTGCCGTCCTGGGCGAGGGAATCGACTGCCGGTGAGCTGGCAACCGGGTCTCCATAGCAACCGAGTGTTGGGCTCTGGTCATCCGTTACGATGAAGATGATATTTCTTTCTGCCGCGTAGGAGATCGAAGTAAGGAGGGGAATGAGGGGAATTAGAATACGCATAGTTGTTTGGGAAATATGGGAAATTGCGAATCAGCAGTCCAGACGGAATCGATGAAACTCTGTGCGCGACTCGATTCAAGTTACGGTCAATTAAACAAAGGTTTTTACTTTGTTTTGGATCGGACTTTGAGAAATTTTCTACCCTAAATTATTACCGACATCACTCATGGCAAAAGCAGCAATTATTGGCACAGGCAGTCTCGTGTTCTGCAAAACTTTGATGAACGATTTTCTGGCGACACCAGCGCTGGCGGGAAGCGAGTATTCGCTGATGGCGTTGACCCATACCCGGTTGGACAAAGTGCACTTTTTTGTGGATCGCATGATAAAGGATAACGGAATTGAGGCCACTGTGACCAAGACGACGGACCGGCGAGGAGCGCTCCGTGACGCGGACTACGTGGTTGTGATGATTCGGGTGGTGAGCGAAATGCTCGAGGCGCAACGCCAATGGCTGCCGCAATTTGGAGGCGAGACCGTTCGTCCAATGCCGAAAGTCGAAATTCCCGAAAACGTCGAGCCGGTCGAAGTTCCTCTCGATCCTGCGCTCGCGATTGCCAACCGATTCAGGAAGCTAGCTGAGGTCTAAGAGTCTGTCTAATAAATCAGAATATGTATCGTTGCTCACCAGATGGTCCTGCCACAAGGCGGGTGCTGGGCGGGGTATCCATGGAATGGCGATCCCCCACGCGACCAACGCGGCGCCAGGCCCATCTGGCGAGCAACCCATTGGGCAGCGTCCTTTTTCGCTTCTGGCCGCGTTGTGCCCGAGGGTCAAGGCCCTACGGGCATTGGCGCCTCGACCACGCCTTGCCAAAAACGAAAAAATACCTGCTGCGATGCATGTTCTGATTTATTAGACAGTCGCCAAGAGGTCTTGGGAATACGGGGTGACTGGAAGGGTTCTCACAGCAGTTGAATCTGAGCGCTTGCAATCGGGGCGTTTGGCCTTAATTCGAGTGGATAATGAGCTATCAGCCGAGCGAAGAGTTATTGGAAAAATACGCGGATGTTATGATCAACTTCGCGTTGAATGGCGGAGAAGGCGTCAAGAGGGGAGAGGTCGTTCAACTTCGGGTCTCAGAGGTAGCCAAACCACTGCTGGTTGCATTGCGAAGAGCGGTACTGAAAGCTGGCGCCCATCCGATCATATTCTACACGCCGGACGACTTTGCCCGGGAGCATTACGAATTGGCGAGTGATGAGCAGCTGAGTTTCTTCCCGAAGAAGTTCCTTAAAGGTCTTGTCGATGAGATAGACCACACAGTCGCCGTGCTCTCGGAAACCGATAAAAAGGAGCTCGATGGAATCGATAGTGGCAAAATTATGGCTGCCCAGAAGGCGTTGAAGCCTTACATGGATTGGCGCCGCGAAAAAGAAGGTACGGGCGAGTATACCTGGACGCTTTGCATGTATGGAACTCAGGCGATGGCGGATGAGGTGGATCTGAGTTTGGAGGAGTATTGGGATGAGATTGTCAAAGCATGCTACCTTGATGATCCCCAGCCCGCCGCAAAGTGGAAAGCGCTCTATAAGGACTTGTACGAGTACAAGGATCGACTGGACGCTCTACCGATAGAAAAGCTTCATATCGAGGCGCCAGATACGGATCTGTGGATCACGATCGGTGATAATCGAAAATGGCTCGGTGGCTCGGGTCGAAACGTTCCCATCTTTGAATTGTTTATTTCCCCGGACTGGCGCGGGACAGAAGGTAAAATCCAGTTTACCGAGCCGCTTTATCGTTACGGTAATCTGATTAAGGATGCGTATTTGGAGTTTAAGGACGGACGGGTTGTCAAGGCTACGGCTTCTTCAGGCGAAGCCATTCTGAAAGAAATGATCGCCGTTGAGAACGCGGACAAAGTGGGCGAGTTCTCGCTAACGGATCGCCGTTTTTCCAGAATCACAAAATTCATGGGAGAAACGCTTTTTGACGAGAATGTGGGCGGAGAGAATGGGAATACGCACATTGCAGTGGGGGCTGCCTACCGAGATTCCTACACCGGAGATCAGTCAAACGTTTCTGAAGAAGAATGGGAGTCTATGGGGTACAATAATTCCGTTGTCCACACCGACATCGTGGCAACTTCCAATAGAGTGGTGACCGCTTACCTCAAAGACGGCTCGAACCGAGTGATCTATCAAGACGGAGAGTATCAAGTATAGGAATCTGGCCCGCAAACCGCGCGAATGATTGGGAAAGTCGAAGGTGGCGCGAGACGTCCTCGGCTCGCGAAGCCAGATTGAGAAAACGCGGCCGGAGACCACGTTCCACCCTTTCCGCTTGACGAATCCAAAATCGAAGTGCTTGTTTTCCGTTCAGTCTGGAGCGATCCAGGCCGATATCTAAAGACAATCAATTCTGTTAATGAACGCAATCGACAACAAACAAGTACTTTTCGTAGCGACCCTCGTGGTGGTCGTGGCAGTTGTGCTCGTGGTCGTACCGATCGCGTCGTTGCGGAAATAGCGAATACGTTAAATACGAAATTCGAAAAACCCCGCCGACGCAAATCGGCGGGATTTTTCGTTTCTAGATCCCTCTGATTCAAGTCGGCACCAAGGAATCACATTAATTCATATGAAACATACAGGTGCTGAAATACTCATAAAACTACTGGAGCGACAGGGCATCCAGCAAATTGCGGGAATTCCCGGTGGAGCCAATCTGCCCATGTACGACGCGTTGTCACGGTCGGGAAATATCCGGCATATCCTAGCGCGGCATGAGCAAGGTGCTGGATTTATCGCTCAGGGTCAGGCTCGCGTAACGGGCCGACCCGCCGTCTTTTTTGCCACTTCGGGTCCGGGAGCAACCAACGCGATCTCAGCGGTCGCGGATGCCAAACTGGATTCGATTCCGGTCATTTGCATCACCGGTCAAGTGCCTCAGGCGATGATTGGTACGGATGCGTTTCAGGAGATCGATACCTATGGGCTCAGTGTTCCGATAACCAAACACAGCTTTTTCGCGCGTTCCGCCAGTGAACTTCTCGAGATTGTCCCTGCCGCGTTCAGAATCGCTCAATCAGGCCGGCCGGGACCCGTTTGGATCGATATTCCGAAGGATGTTCAACTTGAGCAGGTTTGGGTAGATGAATGGCCTTTGCCGGGCCGTACCGAATTGCTTCCAAAAGCAGACCCAGGTAGTATTCAATTAGCCGCTACGATGATAAACGAGGCCAAGCGGCCGATTGTCTATGTCGGTGGGGGAGCGATTCACTCAGATGCGTCGGACCGGGTTCGGACGATGGTTGAAACTTTGAATGCTCCCACTGTCATGACATTGATGGGATTAGGTGCGATCCCCGTTAGGCATCCGCTATCGCTGGGTATGCTGGGCATGCATGCCGCTCGCTATACGAATCAAGCCCTCGAGGAATGCGACACGCTCATTGCCCTGGGAGCCCGCTTCGATGATCGAGCGACGGGTAAGGTGGCCCAGTTTTGCCCCAGCGCGAAGATCGTTCATATCGATATCGATGCGAGTGAACTCAATAAGATTAAAAACGCTCACGTCGGGGTTGTAGCTGATTTGAACGAGGCGCTCATCTCGATTCAACCACTGGTCAAAAGTCGTCCAAGCGACAGCTGGAACGATCGCATTTCACAATTGAAGCGTTCGCAACCAATGCAAATGGAGGACTTGCAGAACCCATTGTCCCCCTATGGCATTATCGATTACGTTGCTCGGATGCTGGAAGGGGAGACTTACATTACAACTGATGTAGGCCAGCACCAGATGCGAGTAGCCCAGGCGTTCCCCTTCGAGCGCCCTCGTCAGTGGCTAACATCTGGAGGTTTGGGGACGATGGGGTTTGGACTGCCTGCTGCGATTGGGGCCGCGCTGGAAAAACCAGAAGCGACAGTAGTTTGCTTTTCTGGTGATGGCAGTCTTTTGATGAATATCCAGGAACTGATTACAGCAGTTGAGGAAAATGCGAATGTCAAAATCGTTTTGTGCAACAACAATTCCTTGGGCTTGGTTCATCAACAGCAGGATTTGTTTTATGGAAAGCGCATTTTTGCCAGCAACTATAGTAGAGCGGTCGACTTTCGCGCCATAGCGGAAGGTTTTCAGATGGAAGCTTTCGATCTAGGTGATTGCAACGACCCCGTACTGGAATTGGCGAAAGCTTTTTCGAAACAAGGACCTGCTTTGATTAATGCGCCGATTGATGTTCACCATAAAGTTTTTCCCATGGTTCCGCCAGGGGGGGCAAACAAGGAGATGATTTATGAGTAGCGAGGTCTCATCCAGTTTGATTGCTCAAGGGAACATCGCTCGTTTAAGGCATCCGCTTGACCATCTCTGCATGCTTGGCACGGCTTCGCGGATAGATGAAATGAATAGACTATCAGAATCTTCGCCCAGATTTGTTTGGCGGTTTAAACCGAACGAAAAAGAGGAAAGCCTGCTTTCTCATTTCAGGAGCTATTTGCAGCCCTTTGACGAAAACCGTTTCTTCTTCATATGTCAGTAGGGACGGATACGGACTCCCTTAACGCTTTCGTCTACCGTTCGGTGCACTCCGAAATGTTAAGAAATCGAACTCAGTGGGTCGAAGAATTGAGCGTCGCTTCACTCGCGGTATGGCAGGTAGAAGCGGGGCATTGTCCGAGTGTGCGAGAGGAGGCCCAGCGATTTCAGGATATTTGCGTGAAACGCTAAAAACGCACCTTCCCAGGCCAGGCCCAGCGAAGAAACGGATCTTTCAGGCAGTCCATAGCTTTCCCAATCTAGTTCTTCGGAATACCCTATAAGGCCAAAAAACTTTAGAACCTTCTAAAGTTTTTTGGCCTTATAGGGACAGGTGCCGGTGTGGGTTTTGGTCGTGCTGGTCGTGCTGGTTGCTTGTCTTTTGTTAGGAAGAGTAAGTAGGAGCTATGGCAAGTGAGCGAGCGTTGCGGTCTTGATGAATCGCTGATGGGCTTCAATTCTCCGGTCGAGGTCCATTTCGCTAGGTGTTTCAAAGGTGCAGGCGTTGGTTGAGTGCTTCAGATAGAGCCAGATGGATTCTGGCCAGCCTCCTAGTTCTTCGTTGGCGATACGCTCGATGTCATCGGTTCGCTCAAGGAGTCCATTTACCATTTCCGTTCCGTCAATCTCGCTAGCAGTTTCGCGGGGAATTATTTCCTCGCAGGCGGAGAGCAAGGTATCGCCAATGGATTGTTTCCGGCTCAGTTCGTAAAGGTAGATACCCGCAGCGTCATAGTCCTCGTGAAGGTTGACAGCCAAGTCGAATTGCCTTCCGTGCAGAAGGCGCTGCCATTCCCCTATCAACGGCATTTCGGCATTTTGGAAGTTCCGATTCAAGTCCGTACCGCGCGAGTCGAACCGTGTGTTCTGGATAAAGCCATGGGGATTTAAACAAGGCATAATGACGAGGGGGCGACTGTGTAGGCGTGAGGTCGGTTCGATGGACTCTGCCCACTTCAAAAGAGCCCACACAGGAGCGCACTCATCGCCGTGAACGCCCGCAGAAAGGTAGAAACCACCGGTCGAGCATTGCTTAGCGGCCTCATTTTCGAATGCGACAATTTTGTGCCCCCCATCTTGGCCGAGCTCGTGCGAGTGCCATCCATTGCGGTCGACAATGGGCTTCCAGCGTTCGAGCAGCAATGTATAATTATGCGGATTGGGAACCATGTTTGATGCGAAAGGTGGATCGAGACGTTTCGGCTCGCGATTCTTAACTGAGCGGTTTGCTTTTGCTTGCGGGTTAAACGCCTTTGGGAAGCGGTATCTGACCTGAAGTGGCGAAAAAAAGCCCGACGGGGTAGTCGGGCTTGGAGAAAGTCAATCGTGTCGTCAGGTTGACTTATTCTATCACGGTCGCTTTGACGATCTTTTGCTCCTCGATGGGTTTGTCTCCACCATCGGTGGCAACCCCTTCGATGGCCTGCACAATATCATAGCCTTCAACGACCTCGCCAAAAATTGTGTGGCGCATATTGAGCCAAGGAGTTTTAGCGGTTGTGATGAAAAACTGGCTGCCGTTGGTTCCGGGACCAGCGTTGGCCATGGCTAGGATGCCAGTTTTGTCGAAGCGCAGGTCTGTCGTGCATTCATCCTCGAAAGGCTTACCCCAGATTGATTCACCGCCTCGTCCGGTTCCTGTGGGGTCACCACATTGAACCATGAATTCCGGTATGACTCGGTGGAAGATGATTCCATCATAGTAGCCGTTTTCGACGTGTGTGGTGAAATTCTCACACGCTTTCGGAGCGAAGTCCGGATAGAGTTTGAACTCGATTGTTCCCTGATTCGTTTCGAATTTAACACGGGTTTTGCTCATAGGGAGGTCGTTCTGAATTTAAGGTATCTGAGTGGCAAGGAGAAAACGGAATAGGGGATCGAGCGGAAAGTGATCCCGTGGAGAGGTAAATCAAAGTTGTGAAGGAACCGGACTCCTGCGGCATTTGAGAGTTGTCAAGGGGCAGAAAGCTTCCTTCACTGCGCGGCCTATGGGCAAAGACTGGCTAGAAGGGGTCAAGGACGAGTACGATGTCGTAGTGATTGGCAGCGGACTGGGTGGCTTGACGAGTGCCAATGTCCTCGCGAAATGCGGGCATTCTGTCCTATTGCTCGAGCACCATTACCAGTACGGGGGGCTTGCGACCTGGTTCAAGCGTCCCGGAAGGCACATTTTCGATATTTCGCTTCACGGATTTCCCTATGGGATGGTGAAGTCCTGCCGGAAATACTGGACTCGGGAAATCGCAGACTCGATCCACCAATTGAAGGATGTGCGGTTCATAAACCCTCAGTTTGATGTTTGGACCACTTTTGACCGGGAAGATTTTACGAACATATTGGTAGACAATTTTGAGCTTTCACGGGCCGAGGTAGAGGCGTTTTACGTTCATTTGCGGCAGATGAACTTCTACGATGACGATCAGCGAACGACCGGTGAAATGTTTGAAGAGTTCTTTCCCGGCAGGGACGATGTCCATCGTCTTTTACTAGAGCCAATTGCTTATGCCAATGGTTCTACTTTGGATGACCCGGCCATCACCTTTGGCATCGTTTTCTCGAACTTTATGAGCAAGGGCGTCTTCACTTTCCAAGGGGGAACGGATGTCTTGATCGGGAAGATGGTGGAAGAGATGAAGCGCAATGGGGTCGAGCTCCGTAAGAATGTGCTTGTCGCAGAGGTTCTCACCGAAGACGGGCCAAGCGGAACCTCAGTTACGGGAGCAGTTGTTTGTGGCAGAGAGCGAAGTGGTGAGTTTGGCAATCGTCGCACGATTCGCTGCAAGGCCGTCGTTTCGAACGCAAATATCGTCAGTACGGTCAAGCGCCTCGTCGGGGAAAATAGATTTTCGAAAGAATACATTGATGAATTGGACGAGGTCCGCATCAACTCGAGCTCTTGCCAAGTTTACATGGGTATAAAGGCGGGCGAAACGATTCCCAATATTGGAGATCTTGTATTCACTTCGGATGCGGAACACTTTTCGAGCGAGGAGCTAGTTGACTTCAAGACGACGAGCAGAACGTTTTCCGTTTATTACCCAGAGACTCGCCCTGGGTCGGGGCGGTATACGGTCGTCGCGTCATTGAATGGCAAATACGCTGATTGGAACCGGTTGTCAGAGGATGAATACCAAACCCATAAGGAGCGATTGATCGAGGAGTCGATTGTCGCCTTGGAGAGGTATATTCCGGACGTTCGATCCAAGATTGACTACCTCGACGCAGCGACCCCTCGGACCATTCACTATTATACACGCCATCCTGGAGGTACTTCGTTTGGAACGAAATTTGAAGGATTGAAGTGCTCAATGGAATTGCCCGACCAGATTCATGGGTTGTATCACGCGGGTTCGGTTGGAATTATCATGTCTGGCTGGCTAGGCACCATGAACTACGGGGTGATCATCGCCAACAAAGTGGACAAACAACTCGTAACGGCCAGAAACGGGGACAAAGCCAAAGAAGCGCACGTTGCCTAATTTGAGTGTGACTGAGAACCGGTATTAATATGGCAACAGACGAAATCCTTCAAGCGATCCCGCACCGTCCTCCTTTTCTCTTTGTTGACGAGGTTGTCGAGCAGTCTGAGGATTCGTTGACCGCGAAAAAGCATGTCGATGCGAGTGAGGCTTTTTTTGAAGGGCACTACCCGGGCAACCCCATTATGCCGGGAGTTTTGATTTCGGAAGCCGTCTTCCAAACGGGAGCGATATTCCTGACTCGTTTGCTTGCGGAGGAGCTAGAGAGCGATTCGGATATGGTGCCGGTATTGACGAAGATTGTGGATGCTCGTTTCAGAAGCATCGTGCGTCCGGGGGACGATCTTTATATTACCGTTAAGCTCAAAGAGAAAGCAGGACGTTTCATTTTCATGACTGGAGGCGTTAAGAACGGAGAAGGCAAGCGCGTCATGAATGTGACCTTCAGCGTTGCGTTAGCCAAGGCGGAGCAAGGGGAATGAGTCGATGAGCTTTCTTGGACTAGAAAATAAGACTGTGCTCGTCATGGGTGTCGCAAACCGGAAGAGCGTTGCCTGGTTTGCGTCGAAGACTCTCGAGGAAGCAGGGGCGACGGTTATTTATTCGGTCCGTTCCGAAGCCCGCAAAGAAACTTCGACGAAACTTTTGAGCGGCAAGTCGGTTTACGTTTGCGATGTTGAGCATCCAGAAGACGTTAAGGCCTTGGCCGCAGACGTGGCTCGAGACCATGGGAAAATTGATGGAATAGTCCATTCGATTGCCTTCGCGAACTATAGTGATGGATTTAAGCCTTTTCACGAAACGAAGCGGGAAGACTATCTTCAAGCGACCGCGATATCCAGTTTTTCATTGGTTGAGATTTCGAACGCGTTTAAACCCGTTCTCAATGACGATGCTTCAGTGGTGGCGATTAGCATATCATCACTAACGATCACCGCAGAAAATTATGGATACATGTCTCCGATTAAGGCATCCCTGGATTCCTCGGTGCGCTACCTGGCCAAATCCTTTAGCAAGGATACGCGAGTCCGTTTTAACACTGTCAATCCGGGCACGCTGAAGACGAGTGCGTCGGCGGGAATACCGGGTTATCTGGAAAGTTATCTCTACAGCGAAAAACTGACCTTTCGCAAAGAGGCGCTCCATACCCAGGAAGTCGCAAATGCAGTGGCGTTTTTGATCAGTAATCGCTCAAGCGGAATGAACGGCACCAGCTTGGTCATGGATGCGGGAATGGGAATCAACTATTTTGATGAAGAAGTCGTTAGGTTGACGATGAGACCGGAGGATAAGGGGAAAGTATAGAATGGGGAATGGAGAATCGTATCGGCATTTAGTAATGGTAGCTGAAAAAGGGATCGGTGGTGAAGCGCGGTTCTCCATTCCGTATTCTTTCTTCCTATAGGTCGTGCATATTAAATCGACAGTTATTGATTCTCTTGCCTACGTGGCTCCGCCTGAAGTTTGGACTAGCGCGGACATTGAGGAGAAACTGAAGCCGCTTTACGACAGGCTGCACCTGCCAGAGGGGCGATTGGAGTTGATGACGGGTATACGGGAGCGCCGTTTTTGGAATCATGCGATTAGGCCTTCCGACGCCAGTGCGGAGGCGGGAAAAAAGGCTTTAGGGAAGAGCGGAATTCCTCCAGACCAGATTGAAGTTTGTATCCATAGTTCTGTGAGCCGTGACATGCTCGAACCGGCTACCGCATCTTTTGCCCATCGTTTGATAGGGCTGAGTCCTAATGTGCAGGTGATGGATGTCTCGAACGCCTGCCTTGGGTTTCTGAATTCGCTAACGCTGCTATCAGCGATGATCGATTCGGGTCAGGTCAAGAGCGGGATCGTGGTATCTGGGGAAAATGGAAAACCGCTGCTTGAGAGAACGATTCAGTTGTTGCTTGAACGTGAGCTGACCAGAAAGACAATTAAACCCTATTTTGCCAACTTGACGATTGGAGCAGGGGCGGTGGCCGCAGTGGTTTGCCATGAATCGCTCTCGCCTAACGGACATCGTTTGCTAGGCGGCGCTTGTCTGGCGGATACCTCTAGCAACGACCTTTGCCAAGGTGATTCCAATGCGGAAGGGCTTGGCTATGAGATGCAGACGGATTCGGAGGAAATGCTCCATGCAGGCGTAAACTTGGCAAAGCGTACTTGGGAGTCGTTTAAGTCCGAGTTGAATTGGGAAAATGGCACTGCCGATCGGGTCATCTGTCACCAAGTGGGAAGCGCTCATCAAAAATTGCTTTTCGAGACGCTTGGTCTGGACAACGAGAAAGACTATTCTTCCTTCCAGACTTTTGGAAACACGGGATCAGCGGCGCTTCCGATCACCTTGGCGAAGGCGGAGGAAGATGGCTTTGTCAAAAAAGGTGACCAAGTTGCGATGCTAGGCATTGGCAGTGGACTTAATTGCCTCATGCTAGGAGCGGAATGGTAGGCGAAAAGTGAGCAGTCAAACCACAGAGCTTCCTTCCGATATCGCTGCTCACTATCCGTTTATTGCAAAACGGAAACGTTTGTCCTGCGGGTTTGAGATGAGCTATCTCGATGAGGGTGAGGGACATCCCGTCATTATGGTTCATGGCAACCCGACCTGGTCATTCTTTTACCGAAATGTGGTACAGACGTTGAAAGGAAACTTTCGTTGCATTGTCCCCGATCATATAGGTTGTGGACTTTCCGAAAAACCAAAACATGGATACCGATATACCTTAGACCAGCGAATCAGGGATCTTGACGAACTGGTTGAAAGTTTAGGAATCGATCGATTCGATTTGGTGGTTCATGACTGGGGTGGAGCGATTGGAATCGGAATGGCGTTACAGCGGATATCCAGCCTGAGGCGATTGGCTATTCTCAATACCGCTGCTTTTGTTGACTCGAGAATCCCAAGAAGAATCTCTCTATGCCGATTTCCTTTGCTGGGCAAGCTGATCGTGCAGGGATTCAACGGTTTTGCGGGACCGGCTACCAAAATGGCGGTTTCAAAGAAGGCCCTAACAGAATCAGTCAAGCGAGGGTATTTGTTCCCCTATCGAAGTTGGTCGAGTCGCAAGGCAGTCTACGAATTTGTGAAGGACATCCCCATGCACATAACCCATCGGAGTTTCAGTCGTCTGGTCGAGATCGAGAATGGCTTATTGAAATTGAGGGATATTCCGGTCGCTCTCTTTTGGGGAGGAAAGGACTTTTGTTTCCATGATCATTTCATGAATCGTTGGAAACGGTTTTTGCCTCAAGCGACCGTGATTCACTATGCGGATGCCGGTCACTATATTCTTGAAGACGAAAAAGAAAGCGTCTGCGTCGGTATTCAGGAGTTTGTTTCCTATGATGAGGACGGAATTCCGGATACGCCGTTAGCGTGATTTAATCACGTGGGTTCGGTTTCTAAAGGTTTGCTTCGCTTCTGCTTCGACTGTGTTTCCGATTCTACAATTTGCTGAATGGCGTCGGATTCTAAGGTCTCCTTCTCTAGAAGAGTGCTGGCCAGCGCTTTCAATTGTGGCATGTGCTCTATTAATATTTTAGTAATGTTTTCTTCGATACCCTTTATCAGACTGCAAATCTCGTTGTCGATAATCTCGGCAAAATGTTCGCTGTAATCCCGTTGCCGTGTCATTTCCTTTCCCAGAAAAATATGTTCCTCGCCGCGGCGGAACGCAACCGGACCGAGCTTCTCGCTCATGCCTCAGTGAGTCACCATATGGCGGGCGATTCGTGTGGCCTGTTTGAGATCCTCTTCAGCGCCGGAACTGATTTCATTGAAGATCAACTGCTCCGAGACCCTACCCCCTAGCATGACTCCGATGCGGTCACGCAAGTAACTTTCACGAAAATTGTGGCGATCTTCTCCCGGGATCTGTTCGGTGGCTCCCAGCGCGTGGCCCCGCGGTATAATGGTGACTTTGTCTAAAGGATCGGCGTTGGGCAAGAGGCTGGCCAGCACCGCGTGCCCCGCTTCATGATAGGCAATGATTTCTTTCTCCTCGTCTCCGATGACCATTTCGCGTTTGCTGCCGAGCACAATTTTATCCCTGGAAGTTAGAAGGGAATCCATGTCCACGTTTTCCCGGTCTAGGCGCCCGGCCAGCAATGCGGCTTCGTTGACGAGATTCTCCAAGTCAGCACCGGAAAAACCCACCGTGAGCGACGCGATTCGATCCAGATCGACCCCTTCATCTAAAGGCGTTTTCCGAGTGTGGATTTTCAGAATCGCAATGCGCGCTTTTTTTTCCGGAAGATCCAAAGTGATCTTGCGGTCGAATCGTCCCGGTCGCAGCAGCGCTGGATCAAGTACGTCGGGGCGGTTGGTGGCCGCAAGCACCAACACCGCCTCGTGGGGGTCAAATCCGTCCATCTCGCCGAGGATTTGATTCAAGGTTTGCTCACGTTCATCGTGACCCCCTCCCAGACCCGTTCCCCGGGCTCGCCCGACTGAATCGATTTCATCAATGAAGATAACCGCTGGCGCTTCCTTTTTTGCGCTGTCAAACAGGTCTCGTACCCGGGATGCACCGACCCCGACGAACATCTCGATGAACTCGGAGCCGCTTATGCTGAAGAATGGTACATTGGCATCACCGGCGAGGGACTTTGCCAGCAGGGTCTTGCCGGTGCCGGGAGGACCCATGGGCAGAATTCCTCTTGGAATCTTGGCGCCTAGCTTACGGTAGTGTGTTGCGGGTCTTTAAGATAGCTGGTAACCTCTAGCAAGGGCTGCTTGGCATTCTCCAATCCGGCCACATCATCGAAGCTCAGATGAGACTCGTCCCGACGGAACCGCTTCGCCTTTGACTTGCCAAAGCCGAAGAGCCCACCAGGGCCGTTCAGTCCTCCCATGCGCTCCTGCATTTTGCGAGAGCCATACCAGAATAGGGCGATGATCAGCAACCAGGGTACGATGCCAATCAAGGCGGTCATCCACCAGTTGGACTGGGTGGACTTGGCTTGTATATCGACTTGATGTTGCTCCAGCAGCGGAATCAATTCGGCATCATCGATTGGCGGCAGCGTAGTTACAAAATGAATAGGTGTATTTGCAGTCTCATCGGCCTCAAGTTCAGCGATCTGCTTTAGAGTCCCAAATATTTTATCGCCTTGCAATGTCACTTCGGAAACATTGTTCGTACGCACATTATCCTTAAATTCTGAATACGTAAAAGTTTGCGGTTTATTGAGGTCACCGTTGATCCAATACCAAGACAGGCTCAGCAACAGTAGGAACCAGACAAGATATCGCCACCATTCCAGTTGGGTTTCCTGAGGATTGATAGTTGGAGGGACTTGGCGGGTTGGCTGGTTGCTGGTCATGCTTGATCGTTTCCGTGGGTTTTAGATAGCGTGTTGTGGCGACACTAGCATCCGCGGACTACCGAAGCCGGTGATAAGCGATATGCCATTCAGCCAAATTACAAGCACTACGTGGTCTCATCTTCTTTCCTGTACTCTCTTAATAGATACCATAGCGTATCAAATAGGAAGGTGTCACGCAGAATCGTTGCGGTAATGCTACCCAGATACACCACCTTGCAGGTAAATTTCGCCATGGCGAACGGCTTCGGTCAGGGCCAATTACCGCGATTCTCTAAATGCTGGTTCTCCACGTGTTGAGAGGGGGGAGTCTAGGGTAAAGGCAAAATACCGAACCCAAGAGCGAAACCAGGGAACGGGAAATCGGCTGATGGTATGAAATAAGAAGGCCAATACAAAGCCCGATTGCGTGAGATGCCTTTAGATTTCTTTCGATCTGAGATTAGCCCGAGGCATTGCCTTGTCATTGGGGTCGAGGGTTGGTAGGGTGCCCATAAATAGCAAGGGAGCGAGCTGAACCCAGAGTGTTCCTTGCAGTCGCCCTATGAACCTGTTCTTGAAGTTGTGAAGCTGCCGCTTACTGAAGACGCCTCGAAAGGTCTCGAAGCCCGCTATTTGCACCGAGACGGGGGCGGGAGGATCGTAGAGACTCCGGAGCAACTTTTCCAGAGAGTCGCCCGTTGTGTTGCGGCCGCGGAAGAAACGTTTGGCGGGCAGAAGGCGGCACGCCAATTCGGTTATTGTAAGTATTAATTAGCTACAAATAACCTTCTCGATTCTATTTGTTTGGCGAGCTCGCTAATATCCAGCATGCGTTCTTCATCCACGCGTATGGCATGATGAGTTTCGTCCGGCCCTAGTTTTTGCACCGCCGCCATCTGGTATTCCAAGACGGTCAAGTCAGCATCGGAGGCTCCATGGGTTCGATTTTTGATTCGGTGCCGCAGTGTGGCTTCTGAGAAACTGAATTCAAGGATCGTATAGGGGATGCGTTTGATTGACGCAAGCGTCTGGAAGCGCGCCCGTTGCTCCGCCTTAAGGCACGCGGCATCGATGATCACGGGATACCCGCCTTCAAGAGCATGGTCAGCTAGTTCAACGAGTTTGCTATAGGTTCGTTGGCTGGCATCCTCGTTGTAGATATCCTTTTGGATCTTCGCCCTCCCATTGTCTTCCGCTTTTAAGCCGAACAAACGCTTGCGTTCGACATCGGAGCGGATGCGGATTGCCCCGAGCTGTTCGATTAGCCGCTGGGTCAAAGTCGTTTTGCCAGAGCCGGAAAGCCCGTGGGTTATAATCAGATGGAGTGGGCGACCTTGATTGTATTGGACCGCTAGCTCAAGGTAATCTTGGAAGGACTGATAGGCGGTGGCCTGCTCCTTTGGGGGCACATGAGATTGTCCTGATCGTATCGCTTCGACCTTGGCTCGAACAAGGGTCCGGTAAGTGAGATAGCACGTTAGCAGAAGCAACCCATGGTAGTCGCCAGAGCGTTCCAGATAGGCATTCAGAAAACGATAGGCCAACTCAGATTGCTTACGTTTTTCCAGATCCATCACTAAGAACGCAATTTCGCTGATGACGTCGATCTAGCGCAAGTTGGGGTTGAATTCTATGCAGTCGAAGACCAAAGGTTTATCCCTGACCCAAGCCATGTTTCGCAGATGCAAATCTCCATGGCATTCACGAATAAAACCGTCGGCTTTGCGTTGATCGAATACGGCCTCTAAGCGATGGATGTCCTCGTGGCTCCGCGTCTCAAGTGTAACCAAGGTTTGGAGCAAAGTTTTATCGCTGACGTTATCGCGGATCTGGGAAAAGTTTTCATAAACGGGCTGAGACAAGTGCTCCAGGTCGCCGTACGCCGTTTCGGTCGCAGCTTTCTGGGCCGTCTTGTGGAAGATTGCGATTATTTGGGCGAATGCATCTAGATGAAAAGGTTTTAGCTCATTTCGGTCGAGGATCCAGTCTAACTGCGCTTCCCATGGAAACTGCATCATCTTGACGGCGTACTCGATGGCATTCCCTTTCCCATTCATGAGTGGCGAATTGCCCGGCGAGCGGGTGATCGGGACGACTTCCAAGTAGATGTCAGGCGCGAGGCGCCGATTGAGCCGGACTTCCTCTTCACAGTAAAAACGGCGCTTTTCGAGCGACGAAAAATCGACAAAACCCAAATCCACAGGTTTTTTGATTTTGTAGGCAAATTGGCCGGTTAGAATGACCCACGAGATGTGGGTTTCCACGAGCTTAATATCATCGACGGGATGCTCAAAGGAGTCCGCCTTCAATAGGGCGGCAATCGGATGTGGATGATGATCGTGGTCTGACTGCATTGCCCGGCGGCTCCTTCAGTCTTTATCCGCGTTCACAGCCGGGGCGCCTTCTCGGTAGTAGAGTTGGGCAAGGGTTCTCAGGTAATCCGAAGTACCTCCCTTGAGCGATTTGAGTTGTTCGGCTTGGTAGCGCCATTGCCAGTTGCCTTGGGCTTCGCCGGGTGTGTTGAACCGTGCTTCGCTGCCAAGGCTCATCAGGTCTTGCATTGGAATGATGGCAAGGTTCGCGACGGACTTGTACGAGGCTCGAATCAGGTCCCAGCCGATGTTGTCTCCACTTACTTCGAAATACCGCCTGACGTGGTCCTGAGTTTTCTCATCGACTGTATTATACCAGCCAAGGCTTGTATCGTTGTCATGGGTGCCCGGGTACAAGACGGTATTGGAATTCAAATTGTGGGGAAGATAGTAGTTGTCGCCTTCACCACCAAAGGCAAAATGGAGGATAGACATTCCCGGTAATCCGGTATCTCTCCGTAATTTTCGAACGCTATCGGTCAACTCACCTAAGTCCTCGGCAATTAATTTGCAGTTTTTGATCTTCTTTTTGACTGCTTTGAAAAAGTCTATTCCTGGACCATTAATCCACTCGCCTGTGCGTGCGGTTTTTGATCCGTACGGTATTTTCCAGTACGAATCGAACCCAAGAAAATGGTCGATCCGAACGACATCGTGCATTTCGAAACTAGCCTTAAGCCGATCGATCCACCACGTATATCCGTCTGCTTTGAGGGCGCTCCAATCGTAGAGGGGATTTCCCCACAATTGACCGTCCTTGGAAAAATAGTCGGGTGGACATCCGGCTACGGCGATCGGCTCACCCGTTTCCGGGTTTAACTGGAAGAATTGCTGGTTCTGCCAAACATCGGCGGAATCGAGAGCGACGAAAATGGGGATGTCGCCAATAATCTGTATGTTCCTGAGTTTTGCGTGATCACGGATTTTACCCCATTGGCCGTAAAAGAGGTACTGGAAAAACTTCTGGGCATCCACATCCCGTTCGAGTTCCTTCCTGAGGGGGCTTTCGCGGGCTTTTTCAAAATCGAGGTACTCCTTTGGCCATTGGTACCACGGGTTTCCGTCGAAGCGCTTTTTTAGAGTTTGAAAGTACGCGAACGGCTCGAGCCATTTTTGATGCCTTTTCTTAAAGGCGGTAAAGCTGCCGTAAGGTCGGATTTTTTTGCCACTGTTTACGAAGGCCTCGTAGACCGCATCCAAGACGGGCCACTTAGTATTGTACAAGGCCCCGTAGTCCACAAAAGATTGTGGAAGCGAGGAAAGGTCTTCGAGAATCCGTTTGTCGAGTAGATCTTTCGCATGGAGTTCCCGGAGTGAGATCAGGTACGGGTTCCCTGCGAATGAAGAGAAGGACTGGTAGGGGGAGTCTCCAAATCCGGTGGGTCCCAACGGGCAAATCTGCCAGTATTTGAATCCCGCATTGGCGAGGAAGTCTATAAAATCGATACAATGGTCGTTCAAGGTACCAATCCCGTAGTCTCCTGGAAGGGAGGTGGGGTGTAGAAGAACGCCGGAGGCTCGATGGTTTAGCCAGTTGAAGAGTGGTTCAGTCACTTTGAAGGAGATTGGTTTTTTGAATTAATCCTAGGGAGAATTTCGGTTTGGCCCGAGCTAAGACGGCTTAGCTAAGCGGGTTCAATAGCAGATGCATTCCCAATGGAAAATAGCAAGTGTTTCACTCTTTTGTTTCGGTGATAAAGGAGGGAGATTCTTTAGGTAAGCCTTCAGATTTGGCTCGATTGTGACGATACTTACTTTGTTCGTTCCTATGTCTTCTTCGTTACTAACAACGGAATACCGATACATCTTCATTCATGAAGAATAGAACGGACACAAGCTGAGGCCTTTCTGGAGGTCTCAGCTTTGTTATTCATTGTTTAGAGTGAATCTTTGAATACGAAACAGGATAGTATTTCTTCCCGGAGAGTTTTGAAAAATCCCTTCGGAGCTGATTCCCTCCGCGTCTTGTGGACAGTGGACCCCCGGGATCTGTTTGAGGGTATTCTAGAGTATTGGAGGTTAGAATACGTAAATTTTTATTTCGTCGTGTCCCATTGAATTTTAATGGACATCTTTGCGGTGGGCGGTCAGTAGAGAATTCAAATGGATATAGTATTGGTCATTTTGCGCCCTGTCCTGGGAATCGGCCTTCTGCTGTTGTTTTGCTATTCCTTGAGTGAGCGAAAAGACAAGATTCGCTGGTCATTGGTTGCCTACGGAGTGGTCCTGCAGATTTTGCTGGCGGTGTTGATATTGAAAGTGCCGTTCGCCCACGGAGCTATTCGTTCCGTATCCCAATTGTTTAACGCGCTGGTAGGATTCAGCAACGAATCGGCCGCTTTCGTATTTGGAACCTTGGCCAGCGACTCGCGTGGAACTTACGGGTTCGCTTTCACCGTGCTTCCCACGATCATTTTCTTTTCCGCGTTTTCCGCGATCCTTTACTATCTAAGGGTGCTACCTTGTCTCGTTTACGCTTTTGCATGGATGTTGAATCGGACGTTGCGTTTGACTGGCGCGGAGAGTTTGGCGTCGGCGGCGAACATATTCGTGGGGCAAACAGAGGCGCCCCTGGTGGTTAAACCCTATCTGAAGTCGATGAATCGGTCCGAGATTATGGCGCTCATGACCGGTGGAATGGCGACCATAGCGGGAGGAGTACTGGTCGCCTACATGGCTATTCTAGGGGGAGGGGATGAGGCTAGTTCCATTGTGTTTGGACAGCATTTGCTTACCGCTTCAATTCTCAGCGCGCCCGCCGCAATGGTTGCATCCAAAATGCTCCTACCGCAAACGGAGCCAGTTAGCGAGAAACTAGTGTTCCTGGAGGTTGCTGGTAGCGGTGGAATCCTGGATGCGGCTACTAAAGGTACGACTGATGGAATCAAGCTTGCTCTCAATGTGGGTGGAATGCTCTTGGCATTTACTGCGTTGGTGGCGGTCGCTAACTGGGCGGTCGCCAATGGAGTCGGAAAATGGACCGGTTTGAACGATTGGGTGTTTGCCATTACTGACGGACGGTTTCGAGAGTTTAACTTCTCATTCCTGGCAGGGGTTTTGTGCGCCCCTTTTGCTTGGGTGATCGGCGTGTCTTGGGGCGACTGCCTGATTGTAGGACAATTGCTTGGCGAGCGCCTTGTGCTGAACGAGTTCATTTCCTATTTGAATCTAGCCAAATACCAGGAGTCGGGGGCCTTTATGGATCCGAAAACTCCGATTATCGCAACCTATGCGCTTTGCGGATTCGCCAATTTAACTTCAATAGGAATTCAAGTGGGGGGAATCAGCGCATTGGAAAAGTCGCAGCGACCGAATCTGCTGAAGTGCGCTTTCAAGGCCTTGTTGGGCGGGATGATCGCTTGCTATATGACCGCAATCATTGCGACTTCAATGCTGTGAATAGGAGGATCCGCTTCGATTTATCTCCAAACGCCCGTTGCCGGTTGGTGCCCTGCTTTAAAGACCCGCGATGGAAAGCGTACGATTGACTTGGGGAATCCGGTGTGTTGATTCGTAACTATGGCAAGCACGTTTATAGAAAAGCGCTTAGTAAACGAAGGGGTGAAGTTTTGCGAAGAACGTATCGATCAGAAGGGTACGGTGATTACGGTAGATGATATCAAATCCCTTAAGGTGAGGACCTTTTCGCCTGTGCTCCAATCGGTTTACGTAATACTGGGAACTCTACTTTTTGTATTTGGTATATGGTTTCAGTTTGAGAATGGCAATATGGCGGTTTCCTTGGGGCTTGTGATGATCGGTTTTCTGAACGTGGCATATGGAATCCAGGGGAGGCCTAAACCTGCCAGCAGCTTGAATGGTCTCAACTACGCGGACCTAACGGCGGAGATCACGAAGGCTTTTACTGACAGGGAGAATCAGTCGAGAGAATAATCGGGCTTCCCTTATTTCTTTGCATGGGCCAGAAATAGCCCTTAGAGAGACAGTTGTTTTAGCGGTAAGCCCATATGAAAGTAGTATCGATTGAAATCGCAGAGGCGATTGAGAATGAGATCGTCAAATTTCTCGAAGAGAATGGCGAAGCAGGATCCATGCGGTTTACTCGCTTTATTGACTTGGGTGGCAAGCAAGTGGAGCTGTTTCTTTATCCACCGCAAATGGGAGCCTCTGTTTGGTGCATCATCAACGTGAAAGCGGTTTTCAAGACGGAAGAAGGCGATTGCGTGATCTATTCCGTCAAGATCCCGTCAATGGAGAAAGGATTCGAGGATGTTCTTGTGAATCCAGAACGAGCCAAGCTCCCGGCGATGAAAGAAAGGGTTTTGAAGTTCCTCAAAGATGATTTGCTTCAGAAGGCGAGAGAGAAAGGGACGGCTCTCGAAGGTGGGGGACTAGCCTTGGAATCCGATTCGAATGGCAATCCTGAACTAGACAAGAAGGACGGTGCAAGCGGCGAGGGGGAAACGCCGCTTGGAGCGATTTACGATGCTAAGGCTGAAGAAGAGTCGCCGGATGCGAACTCGGAAAAGGGCGGGGCAGAGAAAAAAGAAGACTCGTGAGGCCGCAGTAGGGTTGAGCGTATAATCGGTGGCTTCTTGGCGAATCAATCCTCGACGCTAGTCAGGATCGCTTCCAGTCGAGTTCTTACGCTGTCGAGGGTGTCCTCTATATCTTCCGCCGTTAGTCCTAGTTCTTCAGAGTGCTCTTCGAAGCTAATCCAGTAATTGGACTCCCCATGCAATGGCCGGCCCAACTCGGCTAGTGATCCGGCGAGGTTTAGGACTATCGCAGCCTCGTTTTTGGGGGAGGACGGATTTGTCCCATACTGTGATTGGATCGCTGAGACGGTCTCTGGAGAAAAATTCCAAGTGGAAAGAAGGAAACCGGCTACGGCTGGATTTGTGATGCCAAAGCTATCCTGTTCCCATTGGAGCAGTGGAGGCCGTGTAGCTATCGGATAGCGGCAAGATTCTGATTCCTTTTGGGCACAGATATCGATGACGGTTTTACCCATGGAGCGAAGGAGGCCCAGGGTGTAGTATTCCTGCTCGTCGCGCCCGATTTTCTGGGCGATCGACTCCATCGCGAGCCCGCAGCTCAAGGCGTTTTCCCACAGTGTGGAACTGTCGATGCGGTAGGTGTTGTTGCGGGACGAAAAGAGGTCCGATGCGGCCGCCATCCCCACCAGTTTGAAAACCTCTCGAAATCCTACCCGGTTGATGGCGTCATCCAAGGTGTCGATTGCCTGGTCTTGAGCGAATGCAGCGCTGTTGCTGAGGCGAAGCACACGCGTGGTTAGCGAGGCGTCCGTATGTACAAGGTCCGTTATATCGGTAAGGCTAGTATTGGGGTTGCGTAGAAGTTTTCCCAGTTTTCCAAAAACTTTGGGGGAAGGGGGAAGCTCTTTTGCCGCTAGTTTGAGGTCGTCGGGTGTGAGAGAGCTTGCAGTATGGTTTTGAGGATCACCCAGCTTCATCTAGATAATATCGACCAGAGGAGAATCGGTCTTTACTCCTATTATCATAGAATTCGGAACAGGAATTTATGCTAGGGCATAAGAATAGGGGTGATACTGGTTGCTTTTTCTAAATCTTGTATTTCGTGTTTATTCTGTGGATAACCAAACGAATGTTGGACGCAACCGATTCGAGGGCAGGAGAGCAAGGACCTATCCCGGGCCGCAGCCGAAGGGCTTTTCATGTGCTTTCTCTCTTAAATGGATGGAGCCTTGTGGTTGTGGGGACGCTTTCGTTGGGAATTTCGGCCTATGCGGGCGGATGGGCAGGTGTGATCATTTCAATGGCTTTAATTTTGCATGGAACTCTTGAAATTGTCCTGAGCAAGCGGTCGGTCGCAGGTGACTTGAAGTCCTGCTCAAGGCGGATGGCGTTCAACCAAATCGGTTTGGCAACGAGCTTGAGCCTTTATTTCGCCTACCAGATGAGTGTGCTAGAACCGGACGTTCTAATCGCGAGTCTGCTCGAATCGCCTCTATACGATGCCCTGCTCATGTATCCGGAAGATCTGAGGCTGAAATTGCTCGACGGGCTTCCCAAGATGCTGGGGGTCTTTTATATAGTCGTTGCGGCCGTTGCGTGGATCTTCTGTGGGGGAACGGCCCTCTACTACTGGAGCCAGGGAAGGTAGGCTAGACTTTGTCTCCGCGTGCGCGGATGATCCGCATTTGCTTCTTCTGCATCTTCCCTCTCTGGAATTTATTTTCGGCGAGCTCGTTCAGCTTGTCCCAGTCCTCTTCACTAGGGGTAAAGGTCTCCCACTGCTCGAATCGCCCGGACTGTCGATAGAAGGTCAATGCCGGACCGAAGAATCGGGCTTCGATCTTCAGTTTTCCTAGTTCCGGGTCGCGTTTGTTCCATCCAATGGGCCTGGGCATGTTTTTCTACTAAGAAGGTTGTTCAACTATGCAACTTTCGCTTTAGTCGTGTGTAAGTGTTCGGGGAATGATGATAATAGAAGCGATTGTCGAGGGTGGAGGTTGGACAGGGTGGATGAGCGTGGTGATCGAATGGGCGGTAGGGGTCTGGCCCTACATCTGGGCAAGCGTTGCCTGGGGAGTTCTGTTGGCGGCGATTTTTCTTGGGCTCATCGGTGTATTCGTGCCGGTGATCCCTGGTGGAATTGTGTTTTTTTTGGGAGGACTTATCCACAAACTGATGCTTCCGGATGTTTTTACTTGGTGGGCGATTGGAATTTTAGGGGCCTTAATGGTTTTGGACCGTTTGGTAGACTTTTTTGCGACCGCCGTGGGCACCAAGTGGTTTGGCGGGACCAAATGGGGTATCATTGGGGCCTTGGTCGGAGGGTTCCTTGGCTTGTTTTTTGGGATTTTTGGAATCCTCATAGGTCCGGTTATCGGTGCCGTGGCCTTTGAGATGATTTGGGCGAAGCGTCATCCGAAAGAGGCGGCACGATCTGGAGTCGGCGCTGGAGTTGGATTCGGTTTGTCCGCTGTCGGGCGAATGATCGTCTGCTTCATGATGATGGGTCTATTGATAGTCGACTTCGTCGTAGAGGATGAGGTGGTCGAATCGTCGGATGCGGTGGAGGGGCCGTCACTGGATCTGGCAGATTAGGAAAGGAGCCAGCCAAAGATTGAGTTGAAGCGATTCTCGATAGATTGGGTCTCGGTTGGGAGCTTCGCAGGTCCCCATCCAATATGACGTCGTTGTCTGGATCTAAAAAAACCGTCCGGGTGGGGACGGTGGGTCGTTGAAATGGCTGCCCCGGTTGGATTGGCTGCGGCTCGG
>CALDFV010000315.1 GCA_937942145.1 uncultured Opitutaceae bacterium | reverse complement strand
GCCGCCCCTTCCTGAAAATAGCGGAATTCCGAGACGGGAACCTGAGGCGATCGAGCTGAATTTGAAAGTAGATGCGGTTACACCTGCGAAACTGATTCGAAAGGATTACTCGGACCGAGACTGGCGAAACTACCGCTGGATTTACTGTCGCCTCACTGAAAGGGTGGACGCTCAGATCGGCGAGCTGCTGGAAGGCTTGCGCGTGAATGGCCTAGAGGATAACACACTCATCGTTTTTACCGCGGACCATGGGGATATGGACGGGAGTCATCGTCTGGCTTCCAAGAATCTATTTTACGAAGAATCGGTAGGGGTCCCTTTCCTAATGCAATACAAGGGAGTGGTTCGCCCGGGAGTGGTTGATGACAGCAGTCTGGTTAGCAACGGCCTCGATTTGCTGCCGACGCTTTGCGATTACGCAGGTATATCCATACCGGACCACCTGCTTGGCGGAAGTCTCCGGTCCTTAGCTGAAAAAGGGGAAAGTAGCGCTTCCAGGCCGTACGTAGTTGCCGAGAACAATACAGGTCGAATGCTAAGAACAAGCCGATTCAAATATTGTGTTTACCGAACAGGCAAAAATCGGGAGTCCCTAGTCGATCTCGAGGAGGATCCGGGCGAGATGCATAACTTAGCGGGAAACCCTGAATACAAGGATGTACTGAATCGTCACCGAAAGTATCTACTAGAGTGGATAGCGGAATCAAAGGACGAGGATGCTAATTCGTTTGTGGTCCTCCCGACCGCGCATTGAACGCTTGGATCCTTTGGGAGCCAGCCATAGGTTGGGAAAGTGGGGTGCTGCTTTAACCTTGAACGAACCCATTGGTGTCATTAGAGAAAATGCTGTGATATTTCTTCGATTGATTTTTCGTACCCTTTTAGTCCTATGCTTTGGGAATAGTCTGTTATCCGCTGAAAATCCGCCGAATATTTTGATCATTACGGCGGACAATCTGGGTTACGGAGACTTGCCCTGTTACAATCCTGAATCGAAAATTGTTGCGCCGAATCTGGATCGCCTGGCGAGTGAAGGGGCGCTTTTGACGGGCTTTTACACGGCGTCGCCGACTTGCACGGTTTCCAGAGCGAGCCTTTTGACTGGTCGCATTCCCCAGCGGCATGGATTGGACTTTCAATTGCCCGGGGTAGAGGGAAATTACGGGGTAGGGCTAGATCATAGTGAGATTCTCATTCCGAGTATCCTAAAATCTGCTACTCCAGCTTACGTGACGGGTTGTTTTGGAAAATGGAATATCGGTTTTGCGGAAGGCTCTCGGCCAACGGAGCGTGGATTTGACAAGTTTATTGGTAATGCCTCAGGAAACTGCGATTATTATTATCACAACTACCGGGAGAAGCACGACTTGTATGAGGGAATTGAGCCACTGTATCGAATAGGTGATTACACGACCGATATTTATGCAGACTCCGCCATTGATTTCATAGAACGTGAATCAGGAAAGGATCAACCCTGGTTTTGCTACGTGCCGTTCAATGCACCTCATTTCCCGACGGCTGGAAATAAGCGTCCAGGACAACCTAACATTTGGCAGGCTCCGGACTGGGCGTTTGAGGACTATGATTTTGGACCAGATGAAATGGATCCGGAGAAGCGATACTATGCCGTGGTTACGGCATTGGATTCAGCTATTGGGAGAGTACTCGACGCTCTGGATGAATCTGGGGAGCGTGAGAATACCTTTGTTTTTTTCATGTCCGACAACGGCGCTTTTCGTCTAGATCGCGAAGGGCTCGATGTCGGTATCAATACTCCGCTTCGCAGCGGAGGTGTTACCTGCTGGGAAGGCGGATTGCGAGTCGCCGCGATGGCGCGTTGGCCAGGGAGATTAGCCAAAGGGATCCAGATTGCGGAGCCAATGTGGTCGCCTGACATACTATTCACTTGTGCCGAGCTGTCGGGTGCGACTCAACCGGAAGGGGTTGTTTTGGATGGAAAAAATATGCTACCCGTATTGCTCGATGAAGCAGGAACCCCTCATCAGTCTCTTTATTTTGAATACAAGAGACACGCGGCTCTACGCATGGGCGACTGGAAGATCGTGAGGGAAAAGCCAGACAGTGCTTGGCAGTTGTTCAACTTGGTTGAGGACTTGGGTGAATCGGTTGATTTGGCGAAAACCAACCCATCAAAGCTCAATGAACTCGTCGCTGTAGTAGGGCAATGGGAGGAATCGTTTAGATGAATGGATTATTGAATTCCTTGAAACCGTTTCGGCGACAGAACTCTGGCGAGAGAGTAGGGTTGCCCTTTTTTGAACTCAAAAGCGGATTCTGGATTCTCGCATGCTTATTGGCGTCAATTGGATCGATGAATTTCGATTTGAAAGGGCAATTAGAGGAAACTGATCGGGGTAACGCTATAATCGATAAGTTTTTAAGGGAACATTCGTATCGAATCCATGGTGATCGTACGAATAAATTTGCGACCAAGGCTGAATTGCTTGCCTCGAAATCCGTTCTGAAAAATGAATATTTCTATATGCTCGGCCTTGACCCCACGCCGAAGAAGGCACTCTAGGAGGCTACCAAAACGGAAGAGTTGAAAGGCGATGGCTATGTGGTGGAGATATCCACTTTCAGAGTAGCCCGGGACTATACGTGACGGGGAATCTTTACCGACCGGAATCGGTAGTCGCGGGGGAAGAATTGCCAACGATATTATATGTGTGTGGGCATGCGGATCGAGGTCGAGATGGAAATAA
>CALDFV010000314.1 GCA_937942145.1 uncultured Opitutaceae bacterium | reverse complement strand
ACCGAACAAAACTATCCCCGGCTCGTAAAACCGAAATAGTTCAGCAGCCAGACCTCTTTCCACACGCGGTATCGTCCATCCCATGTAATACGCCCCATTTCTTCCTGAAGGTGGTGAGGGACCAGAAAACCCGCCTCAATGTTAGTACGCTCTAAAACTCCCTGTTGCTGGTTGATGTCGTCTATCGGATCGATTTCGTACTGCTCTAGTTCAAAGCCTTCGATGCGCTTTTTGTGATACTTTAACAGCCGAGCTGGATTTCGCCTCCATGGTTTCCGACAGACATCCCAATTTTCAGGATAATAGCCCCCATACGGTGTATTCAGATTATCCGTGATAAAATGCTCTCCGTCAACCGAGTCCGACGTAAACGAAATACAGTGGCTTATTAAACCATTGCCCTGAGGCACGAATAAGATTTGCGCCCTTATCGTTCCTGTTTCGTCTTGATACACCGATGATCGAATATCGACTTCGTATCCAATATTAGCTATCAGAGCTTGTTCCTTCTTGAACTTGTTACTTCTCAGCCAATTCCTAAGTTCGATCAGCTTCTGCTGTGCAGGCCATTCTTCACCAGTAGTATTGTTGCGGAAGCGGGGAAACAAGGGCATATCGCTTTGGCTCATCGCACTAATGGCTACCCAGGTATAGAGCGTTTCCAACAAGAGCCAGAAAAGAAAAAATATGACCGCTAATGCCCAAAAAGGCCGATCCGCCCATTCCATCTTATCTACCAAAAAAGCTAAGCCAAACGAAACGCAAAGCCATCGTGCCCAACGATTCAATACACCAATCACCAAAGAATTGGTCTTGCTGTTTGCATAGCTAAGAGCGATTGACAGGACAATCAGGGCAGAAACCGCAATTTGTCCATCGATTGTGATGATCTCGTTAATACGCATTAAAATCGAAGGTAAATCTTTTTAAGACCACCAATCAGTTAAAGGGAAGTTCTCTTCCACAAATTTGTTACCTAAAACCAGTATGTTTTAGGTATACCGGACAGGCATAATGACGCAGAGGAAGCTTTCCAGCGTTTTAAACACACCTGGACTCACTTCATCTTTCAGTTCAAAGAATATCTCGTCTTTCGACAGCGCCTTGAGCGGATCCATCAGGAAAGCAGGATTAAAGGCAACCTGTAGATCCGGTCCGCTGTAGTCTATAGCCAGTGATTCATGCGATTCACCGAAATCCGGGCTCGATGCGCTGAGTTCCATAAGATTGTTGCTGATCTGAATCTTGACTGAGTTCGACTTGTCGGTTGCGACCAGCGCGGCCCGATGAATGGACTGCAAGAAGAGCTCTCGCTCAACCTTGATCCTCTGATGGGTTTCCTTCGGAATCACTTGCTGGTAGTTCGGGTAATTTCCTTCCACGACTTTTGACACAAGAAGAATATCTCCGACAAAGCCCTCCGCTTCGTCCTTTGTGTGGATCTGAAAAGCGACCCGACGGTCATTGAACGCAATTTTGAGATTCTCTCCTTTATCGAGTAGGCGGGTCAGTTCCGAAACCGTTTTGGCGGGCAGGATCAAGCTCCCCGAAAGCCCTTCGCCCACCTCCATCTCGTGGTCGATCTTCGCCAAGCGGCGCCCGTCGGTTGCAACGAGGCTCAGTTTTCCAGAACCATCCGAGTCTTCGGGCTCGGAAAACGTGAAGTAGACCCCATTCAGCATGTAACGGGTCTCGTCGGAAGACTGAGCGTAGGAAACGCTCTTGAGCATGCTGGCGAGATTGGACTGCTCGATCGTGAAGGAGCGATCATCCGAAAATTCAGGTAGCGCCGGAAATTCATCCCGACTTATGCCCATGATCTTGAACAGCGAGCCACCAGAAGCGATTTTAACCTGGTTGTTGGGAGAAGCCTCAACTTTCACATCGCTGTTGGGAAGCTCCTTGATGATAGTCGCCAGACGTTTGACAGGCAAGGTAATCGCTCCTGCTTCCTCGACATTCGCTTTGATCCGAGCGCAAATTCCGAGATCTAGATTGGTTGTCGTCAACGAGAGCGTTTCCCCGTCGGCTTCGATCAGCACATTGCTGAGGATCGGCATGGACGCCTTAGATCCAACTACGTTTAGGACTTGTTGGAGACCATTGCTGAAATGATCACGGTGGATTTTGAATTTCATTGGGGTGTAATTAGGAGTAATTTCTAGTTACTGACAATTCGAATGAATAAGAATTAATATCTAATTAAAGTAATCTCTATTACTATGCTCTGTGAATTAATGGCATAACAGGTGTAAGCAATTGGATGCGAGCTATTAATCAAGGATCACAATTGTTGATTTAAGCTGAGTCTTTGGGTGCCTGACACCAACATGTTAAGAAGTTTTTGCAAAATCGGGCTTGTTGGGCGGTTATTCACGAGTTGTTGAGGGAACAAATTAGCTCATTTCGCGCGCTCCTTACGCCGTATGCGCTGAATCATCAATAGATGGCGAATAACTCCGTAGAACAGATAGCCGAGGAAAGTAAGGGCGAGCGCGTACTGTTTGTACAGGTAGACGAATGCGGCGATAGCCAGCATCAGGATAAACGTTCTCAGGCGAACTTTGGTATTCCAATCGACACTTTTAAAACTGGGGTACCGTATCGGGCTAATCATCAAATAGGAAATGAACACCATAAGGATGGGGAGGGCGATGGCCCATCTCTGAAGATCGTGCTTATTGATTACGAGAACCAGCGTAGCGATCATCCCGGCAGCGGCGGGTACGGGCAGGCCGATAAAGTCGCTGTTCGTCCGGTCGATATTCGCAGGATAGATTAGGGGATGAGTGATCACGTTGAAACGAGCAAGCCGTACCCCTGCGCAGAGGAGATAGACAAAGCCTAGAAACCACCCGATATTTCGAAAAAAGAGGCTCTCCTCGGGATTCAAAATCAGAAACATGACCATCAACGCGGGAGCCACCCCGAAGGAAACCATGTCTACGATTGAATCGAACTCTTTCCCAAAGAGAGACTCGCGTCCTCCCAGTCGCGCGACGCGTCCATCGAGTGAGTCGCAAAGCATACCCCCAAGAATGAAAAGCACCGCCTCCGTGTATAGCTGGGCGGGATTCTCGAAAGGATCGTCGAGCATCACGTTGTACCGCGCCTGAATGCATTTCATGATCGCCATAAATCCGCAAAACAAGTTGCCCGCGGTAAACAGGTTCGGAAGCAGGTAGATGCGGCTGGCCTGAGAACTGTCGATCTTCGACGTTCCGGATTCCTTCGTATGCGGGGAGCTCAAATCAATGGGATCGGGTGAGTGTTTCGAGGTACTTCCAGAAAGAAGAGTGCTGCTCTACTAATTGTTCCTCAGATATGGGTAGTTTAGTCCTGAAAATGAAGTCCGTAAGCGTGTTTTTATGGAGGATGCAAACCGTGTGCAAGGTGATTCCGTCCCGCTCGAAGTAAAGACGATAGTCTCCTGAGCGCAGTCGATACATTGTCTTCTTGCCGCGAGAGAAACTGCCGAGGGGCTCCCTTGGATTGTTGAGCTGAGACTCGGATAACTGGCTCAGCGGTCCGATCACCTCGAGTTGCTCGAGGGTCTCGAGCTTTTTTAGCTCTGCTAAGCACTGGTCGCTGAAAGTGACTTGAAACATGTCGTAATTCGTAACTTGGGAAAATCTTTGATACCAATGCGTTTCTGACGCAATAACGGACTGCGACCCTCATAAGATCGGCATGTTTCCCTAGAGTGGCTTGCTCAAGCGACCCTTATAGCTGCGGGCTAGCTCGATATTCGCTTCCATCGCCCCTTCTGTATTCTGACTGCGGAGTAGGGGGGTAGGGCTCCCGTTGGCGATGAGAATCTCCAAAACCTCCATTTGTAGCAGATTAATGAGAAGGGCCCCTGCAAGGGTGGATGTGGGGCCACCAGATTGTTCCCGACCGGGTAGCTCGACGATCGCATCCCCCATCGTCCCGCAATTATCGAGGGTGTAGTCAGCCACTTCATACAGTTTCTGACCAGAAGCGTGAGTCGTTTTCACTTGTCGCGTCATCGTCATCGAAGTGAGAGCGATCACCGTTAGACCTTTCTCCTTAGCGTATTCAGCGATCTCGATAGGTGAACAATTTTTTCCAGAATTGGAAATAACGATGATAAACTCCCCGGATTTCAGTCCATGATTTCGATCGTAGCGGGCTGCCAAAGCGCGACCGTATCCCGGTAGGTTCTCGATAAATCCGCCTGTTGTATCTAAAATAGCGCTTACGCAAACCAGTCCTCCAGCACGGCCCACCATTTCTCGACCTATGATTTCGGAATGACCACTACCAAAAGTATGGATAACTCCTCCAGCTGCCACGGAATCGGCGATCAAGGGAGCTAGCGTCTCTATCTTCGATTTATTTTCCAAGTAGACGCGGTCGATTAGAGACAGGCTCGTTTTTAAATAGCTTTCCTTAAGCATGAGTATCGTATCTGTGTAAATTGAAAGGAGTCGTGAAATTTTTGTATCGTCGTTTTAGAAATTGCGGCAAACGGATCGTTTTGCAACAAGCCAATTCAATGGCCATTCGTACGTGCATGAAACACGAGCGACAGTGAGCCGATAATCCAAGTAATATTATGACTGATGTCTCGGCACTGAGCCAACTCGACCAACTAAAGCAATTCACAACCGTCGTCGCTGATACGGGAGACTTCCAAACGATTAAGGAATTCGCCCCTCAAGACGCGACTACCAACCCTACCTTGATTCTGAAAGCGGTTGAAAAAGACGAATACGCGAGTCTTGCGGATAAAGCGGTAGCAAGCTGCCGAGACAGTGGATTGTCAGGTCAGGCTCTAGTGGATGCCGTGGCTAATGAATTGCTCGTCTTGTTCGGTATAGAGATTTTGAATATTATTCCGGGGCGAGTATCGACGGAGGTGGACGCCCGACTCTCCTATGATACTGAAGGCACGATCGCCAAAGCTAGGGAAATAATTCAACTCTATCGATCAAAAGGCGTAGATTCCAATCGCGTGCTGATTAAAATCGCTTCAACCTGGGAGGGAATCAATGCCGCGAAAGAACTGGAAAAAGAAGGAATACATTGCAACCTAACGCTTCTTTTTTCTTTGGTTCAGGCGGTTCATTGTGCAGAATCTGAAATCACACTAGTTTCCCCGTTCGTGGGCCGAATCATGGACTGGTTCAAAGCGAAGACAGGTCAGGAGTACGCTCCAAAAGATGATCCCGGCGTTCAGTCGGTCCAGAGTATCTACAACTACTACAAAAAATTTGGATACAGCACTGAAGTCATGTGAGCGAGCTTCCGAAACAAAGGAGAAATCGTCGAACTAGCGGGTTGTGACTTGCTGACGATTTCCCCGGGATTCCTGTCTGAGCTTCAATCTAGCGACGATAACGTAGAACGAAAACTTAGTCCTGGTGCGGCTCAAAGCATGGATATTGAGCGAATTGAAATTTCGGAAAAGTCTTTCCGGTGGATGATGAGCGAAGATGCCATGGCGACTGAAAAAACCGCCGAAGGAATTCGAAACTTTGCCGCGGATATTCGGAAGCTAGAGACCATGATTCAAAGCAAGCTATCGTGAGCGCGCGCAGGGCTGGCGCTCGCGCCACACCGATTAGATTGGACACAACTCGAGCCAATGCTCTACAGGAGTTTCGCTTGCGTAGACCGCATTGCTGTGTCAGTTACCCTCAAGTATACCGTAGGATACGGCTTTACGCCGCGATCCACTGACAAGGATCATCGCCGGTGTATAACCGTTCCTACAATCTCAAAGCAATGACTGTGAACGCGCCCAATCAAGAGCGCCACCCACATCTTCAAAGGCCCCGTCCAGCTGTGCTTCGTAGGCTCGATCCAAAATGGGTTTAAATTCGGGACCCGGTTTTCTGCCGTGTTCAATCAAATGGCGCCCGAGCAACAGAGCCTTGGGTGCAGAATCTTTTAACTCTAGTTCGGCAATTCGTGCTTTGAATTCGGCCAAGCGTTTTTCTTGGGCTTCGGAAATAAGCGGTGGTCTTCCCCGGTGGTCCGCTAGCATTACTTGGCGAAGTTCCTCTGTCGTGGCGGGATTGATACGTCTTGAAAGCCTTCGAAGGCTTGTATCTGAAGGCTTTGAATCCGGAAATGAATTTAGGTAGTGATGGTTTTCAACGAGTTTCCTTACCTTCTCCTGAATTCCTAGAGGAGTCCCGATTCGGGTTAGAAAAGATCCCGAAAGCCAACCGCTTTCCTGATCGTGTCCTGGACTAATCCAGCGGAGTTTCCCTCGCTTTTCCGCGAAACGGGTGCATCGAGCTTTGCCGAGATCGTGACACAGTACTGAGAATATTAATACAGACCGTTGATGGTCGGTATAGTCCTGCCATTCGGGTGAATCAACTACGGCATCCAAACAATGTAATGTATGAATAAATACATCGCCTTCGGGGTGCCATTCGGGATCTTGTGGTAGGCGGACGAGCGAGTTGATTTCCGGGAAAAAGGAAATCCAGCCTGAGTCTTTTAGAGCGATTAGGCCCTTGGATGGGGAGATAGATTTGGTTGACCACTTATACCATTCACCCCAAATGCGTTCGATCGCCAGACTAGAATACTCCCGTTTCATGTCCCGACAAAGCTGGGCGGTACTGGGATCGAGCGAGAGCCCGAAACGTCCTGCAAATTGAATGGCCCGCAAGGCTCGAAGTGGATCCTCTGAAAACGCTTCGCTAATATGGCGCAAAACACCCTTTTCCAAATCATCCCGACCACCGAAGTAGTCAATCACCACACCCTTATCAGGATCGTATTGGAGAGCGTTGATAGTGAAATCCCGACGTTTCAGCGCTACTTCAGGCTCGAGATTTGGATCAGCCTGCACTTCGAAGCCACGGTGGCCCGTGCCAGATTTGCATTCTGTTCGTGGGACGGTGAAATCGTATTCTGCCCCTTGGGTCCACAATTTGACGACTGCGAATGACTTTCCCACCAAGTCAGTTCTCCCCGTTTTACGAAGCTCTTCGACAATGGCTTCAATTTCCAATCCGTACACCTCCACGTCGAAATCAGACGGTTCATTGCCGAGCAAGGCATCCCGGACACAGCCACCGACGAGGCGGCAGTTCCCCCCTATCTCATTTAAGAGAGCAATGGCCTCCTTCAGTCCGCGAGGGATTCGGATTTTTAAGGGTATTATTATCGGGCGTGCTGTCATGAATCCCTCATAACGGTTTGCTCCTCGAAAAGAGCAAAACTATCCAGCCGGCGATGAAACTCAATCCTCCCAAAGGTGTAATGGGTCCCAGTACCGGCCATCGAGTGAGAGCCAGTCCGTAAAGCGATCCGGAAAACAAAAGAATACCGCCAAACCAAAGCCACATGGCCACTCGGGCTAAACGGTCGGGATCTCGCGATTCTAAAGCGGCGAGGAAGTACAGAGCTACCGAGTGCACCAAATGGTATAAGGCCGCGGTCTTCCAGGCTTCGAATGTTCCATTAGCCACTAGCTGGGGTTCAAGTTTGTGAGCTCCCAACGCTCCTAGGCCGATTGCGAGTGCGGACGATAGGGCGCCGGCTTGTTTAAAGTTCATGGGACAAGAATCAATCGGAGCAGCGTCTTAATCTAGCCAAATTTTCACCCAGGACCATTCATCCGCTGTTCAATCGCCTATTTAACTCATCATTCCGCTTTCTGAGTCCGACATGAACTTTGCCTTCCCAATTTAGATTGAGTCACTAGAATTCGCCTATGCATCTCGGCCGAAAGCCCCAACCCATTTTAGCAATTGCCTGCTCGCTTGTTGCCGCCCTTTTGACTTCTGCCGCTATTGAAGATGACCCCTACGAGTGGATGGAGGAGGTCGAAAGCGAAAAGGCGCTCGCCTGGGCCAAGGAGATTAGCGAAAAGACGACGACTGAGTTTGAGGCGGTTCCCGAGTTCGAAGGCATTCACGCCAAGTTTGTGGAAATCTACAATTCCAAGGACCGAATTCCAGGTCCTACCTATAGCGGGGGGACGCTTTACAATTTCTGGCAGGACCCAGATCACGTGCGGGGAATTTGGCGGCGTACCAGTGTGGAAAGTTACTTCGAGGACGAGCCAGATTGGGAAATCGTGCTTGATGTGGACGCGCTTGCAGCCACTGAGGGTGAGAACTGGGTATGGAAGGGAGTTACTTTTTTGCCTCCCGAAGACAGATTTGCCATGATTCGGCTTTCTCGAGGTGGAGCAGACGCCACGGTCCAGAGGGAATTTGATACTCAGGGAAAACGGTTTGTTGACAATGGGTTCTACCTGCCCGAAGCGAAGTCCCGCGTCTCTTGGCTCGATGAAAACACGCTCTACGTGGGAACCGATTTTGGCAGCGAAACGCTAACGGATTCTGGATACCCTCGTATATCCAAACGGTGGAGCCGTGGCCAAACATTGTCTGAGGCTACCGCCATTTTCGAAGGGCGGACTGAAGATGTATCCGCCGGTACCTACGTTTCCCATAGACCCGAGAACCGCTACGAAATAGTATCCGTTTCTCCCGAATTTTTCAGGAACACCAGTTATCTGAAACTGGGAGAGCGTCTCGTTAAGCTGGATCTGCCGGATGACGCAGAGCTGAAATTCATATTCAAGGAAAGGCTATTGATTTACCTGCGATCGGACTGGGCGATCGACGGTAGTAACTACCCAGGTGATGCGCTGCTGGCCATTGGTTTAGATGATTTCCTGCAGGGTAATCGAGACTTTGAAATTCTCTTTTCTCCAGAAGAAAGGATCGCCTTTAACAGCCTTGCCCACACGCGCGATCACTTGAT
>CALDFV010000313.1 GCA_937942145.1 uncultured Opitutaceae bacterium | reverse complement strand
TGGCCTGGGATTTGGTCGAATGCGTGTTGTGGCCACCCCGCCCCCGGCGAATCACACCACGCCGCCGCTTGCCGACGCGTTCGTCAGGAACTGGGCATCGACAATATCGAACTCGAACTCGCATTGCCCGATTTTCGATATCGGGCGGAATTTCAGGGAATTGTCGAAAACGAGATCTGTCCCGTATTCTTTGGTCTTTGCCATCAACAGCCAGTCCCCAATCCTACCGAGGTTGCCGCCATCGAATGGGTAGACTGGAATGATTTCGCAGAAGCCTGTAACGGAAAAAGCAATACTCGTTTTGACTCATTCTCCCCTTGGTCGCTACTTGAAGGCAAAGAGCTTCAGCAACACGCAGACATCGAGTCCTACGCCTCCAGGTTGAAATCCTAAGTTTTGTCGGCGAGCCGTTAAGTCACCCATTGCCCGCGCACACGGCTCCATCTAGTATGCGATCTCCGAGCATGGCTCCACGGTGAAAAGAAGGTTTTGGCAAGCATTGCTACTGAAATTAGCTGGGCAATCCAGGATACCTACACCGACCTTGCTTCGATGCTCAGCACTACTAAGGTTGACCAGCCTCCGTTTAACGCCTCTAAGCCCTCTCCCGCTAATTCAATTTAAAACTTGAAGCCTCTCTCAGTATTATTCATGCCGAAACCGTAGTAATCTATTGTGAAACGCATTCTATCCATCACCGCGCTCCTTTCCATGGTTTTCAGCATCGCTGCTGCAAACGCTGGAGTGCAGGTGCTTTGCTCGCATGACAATGGATTTGGGCATGTCATTTCCTACGAATCCCACGAAGAGGAGGTCCATGCCTCATGTGTCTTTCAGCACTCGCACGACGATGAAGCCACTTTCGATCATTCTCATGATGACGCCGACTGCGAAGACGTTGAATTGGTAGATTCGGAACTTGAAGACCTGTCCCCAAACAGTGACCGGGCAAAGGGCAAAGCCCCTACTATCCAATTGGTTGCCAATGTTTTCTCAGGTGGCCAAATAGAGATGTCGCTCAAGGTCGCTTCCCGCCCACCGGTCTATCGAGTCTTAAAAGAAAACGAAAGTCGTCGATTCGCTAAGATCGTCCAGATTCGTTGCTGATTTCCTAATCAAGAATGGCGCCCGCCCCCTATTTTGTCTGGCGGGCACAAAACGACAGAGACCGTCCGTAGTCTCTGGGTTACCTTTCAATTGAATTAGGAATTTCTATGCATAAACGAATTGCAGCGCTCGCTGCCACAATACTGTTCATCACGACTTCAAGTGCCCAATCGGACCCTTCGCCCAATCGCGAATGGGACCGGGCTAGAGCGATCGCATTCGCCTTGGAAAACAACGCGGATCTGCGAGCGGCGCGACTTTCGATCGATCTAGCAGAGTCCAGGCTCGCTAGGACTGGCATTCGTTCCAATCCGTCTGTCAATATCGAGTATTCAAGCGACTTCCTGTTCAACGACGAAGGAGAACACACCCTTGGCGTGGGTTTCTCGCAAAAGTTTCCCCTAGCAAATCGCTTGAAGTTAGCCAAGGCGGTTTCTCGGGTGGATATTGCGAAGGCCAAAGCCGAGGTACGAATACAGGAAATTGCTATTGCCCAGTCGATCAACGAGATCGCGCTGGAACTCCAAGTCAATGATACCCGCCGAGCGTCTCTAGGCAGGCTCCTATCCAAATCAGAGGAAATCGCCTCCTTTATTCAATCAAGGGTTTCATTCGGGGAGTACTCGCAGCTCGAAGCGAATCAAGCGACTCTGGAAGCTCGTTCTCTGGCTCAGGAAATCAATCAGCTTTCCGACGAACGTAACCATCTTGTCCATGCCCTGGAGCCTCTACTGGGTCTCAAGGCGGAAAAGGAAATGTCCTTTGTTGAGGTTAAGGAGATCGATCTGAGCGATGATTCGCTCAGGTACGATGACTCGATCTTCGATCGTCATCCGGAGTTTCAATTGGCTACCCTCGAGGCTCATTCTGCCGAAGCCGAGATCGCTCTTGCCGAGTCAGAGAACTGGGAGGACGTGACCGCGCGAATCTTCTGGGAAAACGAACGCAGTGTAGATGAGCCCAATGGTTTGGGAACAGACCGGTTTATTGGAGTGGGATTGTCGATTCCCCTACCATTGCGAAAGAAAGGAGACCTACGGGTTCGCGAACAGCGAATCGCCCGTGACCAGTCACATAGAAAGGCCGCCGCGATAAAACTGAGAGTACAGCATGAGATCGAGCACGCGCGTCACGAGATGGAGGATCTTAGAAAAAGCATACATAGCTACCGCAAAGAGGTTATCGAACTCGCGGAACAGCAGCTGGAGGAGACACAGGCCGCCCATCAGAAAGGATTAGTCAGTTTCGTAACTCTCATGGACGTCCAGCGCCAACTTCTGGAAATCGAGCACAAACATTTGGATACACTGGAGTCCTTTGCCCAAGCAAGACAAAAACTGGAGATCGCCCTACTAAAATCGCCGGGGCTCTCTCAATAAATTTGGCATACCATGAAATTTTCTAGACCTATCAGATTCCATTTTAGCCCCATAATCTGCCTATTGGCCAGCCAAGCCGTGCTCGCGCAAGTGACGCCGGACAACCTTGTCATCCTAGACGATGTGGCAGTCGTCAATCTGGGGATTGAAACCGTTGAAGTCGACTACCAGGACTTCGCCGAGACTCTTTTTGTCATCGGCCGTATCGAACCCATTCCTTCTCTAAAAAGTGTACTAAGTAGTCGGATACCGGGACGCGTTATCAAGATTCATGCCTTTGAGGGCGACATCGTATCGCAAGACGCGCCTATCGTGGAGATCGAAAGCCTGCAACCCGGCGATCCCCCTCCCCGAGTCAGTCTCAGCGCGCCATTGCCCGGAATGGTCATGAAAAACCACACCCACGTCGGGAAACCGGTGGTATCCGACCTGGAGCTATTTGAAATCTTCGACTTGTCGCAAGTTTATGCCGTCGCTAGAATACCCGAGGACCAAGCCGGAAAGCTTTCATTAGGGACTAAAGCGGAGATTCGCGTCGCCGCGTTGCCCGATGACGTTTTTGAAGGAGAACTCGAGCGATTCGGAACGGAAGCCAATACTGAGAACGGTACAATCGACGCCCTTTTCGTTATCGACAATCCTAACTACAAGGCGCGTCCCAACATGCGGGTCGAGTTCTCGATCCTCCTGAACACGAAGAAGCAAACCCTCTCCATTCCTCGGTCTGCCATCCAGACTGACGGCATCAACCGTATCGTATACGTCAAAGACTTCGAACTACCCAACGCCTTTTTGAAATCCCCCGTGAGAATTGGGGCCCAGAACGAGTCGTCGGCAGAAGTGCTTAGCGGCCTCTTCCCTGGGGACGAAGTCGTTACCAAAGGCGCCTACTCGCTCCTCTTCGCAGGCGGTGGCGGCATCTCCCTCAAGGAAGCTCTCGATGCCGCGCACGGACATGAGCACAACGAAGACGGATCGGAAATGACCGCGGAACAGAAGTCGAGTCGCGGATCCGGCGACGGGATGAGCCAAAACGAGTTTTCTGCCAATTCAAAGCTGGGCCAACTGGTCGTCTTTCTCGCCATACTCAGCGGACTACTGGTGATCCTGCTTGTATTGAGCATCGCCTTTCCTCGCCGCCCAAAAGAACGGGCCGAAACATAGAATCATGGTATGCTAAACGCTCTTATTAGATTCTCCCTAGGCAATCGGGCCCTGATTATTGCAGGAGCCATCGTTGTCCTGTTATTTGGGATACAGACTGCGCGACAGCTTCCGGTAGAGGTTCTTCCCGACCTCACCAAACCTACCGTGACGCTTCTCACAGAAGCGCCGGGTCTCGCGCCGGAAGAAGTGGAGACGCTGGTGACCTTGCCCCTTGAAAGCGCTCTCATGGGCGTGGCAGGCGTAACCCGACTACGGTCCACCTCTGACGTTTCCCTCTCACTCGTATTCGTTGAATTCGAATGGGGAACCGATATCTACAAAGCTCGCCAGTTTGTTCAAGAGAGACTCCAGTCAGCTCGCGAGAACCTGCCCGAGGACGTTTCCCCCTACATGACACCAGTTGCTTCCTTGATGGGCGAAATCATGCTGGTGGGACTTCGCAGTACCGACGGAAGCGTAGAACCCAGAGACTTAAGAACGCTTGCCGATTGGACCGTTAAACAAAGGCTCCAAAGCATTCCCGGTGTCGCCGAGGTGCTTTCGATGGGAGGCGGCGTAAAGCAAATCCACGTACAGCCTGATCCGTATCGAATGCGCTCGCTCAAGATCAGTTTCGACGAATTAAGAGAAGCTGCCATCCAGGCCACAAGCAATACGACCGGCGGATTCATGTCCGCCAATTCCCAGGAAACCATGGTCCGCAATCTGGCGATGACCACGGACTTGGAAGCAATCGGATCCACTTTGATCAAACACGTCGATGATCGGCCTATCAAGATTTCGGACGTAGCGAATGTCGTTTGGGACGTAGCGCCCATGAGAGGCGATGGCGCGGTCAACGGATCCCCCGGCGTCATCATGAGCGTCACCAAAACACCAGGGTTCGACACGCTCACTTTAACGCGAAAAGTTGAGGACGCGCTCAAGGCGCTTCAAGCGTCTGCGCCGCAAAGCGTCGAACTCATCCCGCTTTTTCGGCAAGCCGACTTTATCGAGAACGCGATTGGAAATCTGGAGGAAGCCATTCGTGACGGAGCTATCATGGTTTCGCTGGTGCTTCTCCTCTTCCTCCTCAATGTGAGAACCACGCTGATTACGCTGACCGCGATCCCCCTTTCCTTCGCCATCACCTTGATCGTATTTCGCTTTTTTGACATCAGCGTGAACGCAATGACGCTCGGTGGTCTAGCCGTCGCCATCGGAATGGTTGTGGACGACGCCATCGTGGATGTGGAGAACGTGTTTCGACGGCTTCGGGAAAATGCCACGGCCCCGTCCCCTAAGCCTGCCCTTGAAGTCATTGCCAGCGCGTCGGCTGAAGTGAGAAACTCGATCCTGTACGCAACCTTGTTCATTATTCTCGTTTTCCTGCCCCTCCTGGGACTAACCGGTGTCGAGGGACGGCTTTTCACTCCCATCGCCATTGCGACCATTACGAGCATGAGCGCTTCTTTTCTAGTTTCGCTCACGGTCATTCCTGTTCTGTGCTCTTTGCTTCTAAAACCGAAACCTGGTCGCGTTCACAAAGACGGAATCATTATCAGGTCCTTGAAATGGGTGCTGAAAAACACATGGCTCCGCCTTGCCTTGAGCTCCCCAATCGCGGTTATGGCGATCGGGGCGGTACTTCTTTCCGGAGCCCTCAGCCTGTATCCTACAATGGGCAAGGACTTCCTGCCTTCCTTCAATGAGGAAACCGCACTGGTGGCGCTGACTGCGGCCCCCGGCACGTCGCTTGAACAGATGAACGAAATATCGGATGTCGCGGACCGGCTTCTCCTCGCCATCCCGGAAATTCGGACCGTAGGAAGACGCATTGGCCGTGCCGAAAGGGGCGATCATGTGGTCCCTGTTTCCACGGTCGAGTTCGATATCGACTTCCGGGCAAGCGACCGATCGCGAGCTGAAATCCTAGAAGATATTCGAGCAACGATGCGCACGATTCCCGGAACGTTTAGCGCCCTGAGCGGACCGCTGGCGGATCGGATTGGACACATGCTAAGCGGTGTATCCGCAAAAGTAGCGATAAAGGTTTTCGGTCCCGATCTGAACGAGATTCGGCGTATCGGAGAGCAAATCCAAAACATTGCTCAGGAGATACCCGGATTCGAAAATGCCCGTACGGAACAACAAGCGCCCATTCCCCAGCTCCGCATTGAGATCGATAGAGAAAAGGCGCTTTCCTATGGGGTGACCCCCGGTTCGCTAAACGAGCAGCTCAGCAGCCTCATTGGCGGCGAGCACTTAACGGATCTTTACGAGGAGCAAAGATCGATTGACCTAGTCCTGCGGCTCCCTCCCGAATGGCGCGGGTCTCCCGAGCGCTTGAAGACCCTCTATATTGATACGAAGAGCGGTCTCAAGATACCTCTCTCGTTCGTCGCGGACATAAAAGAAGCGCGCGGACCCAATGTGATTCAGCGAGAGAACATGATGCGACGGTTTGTCGTTAGCATAAACCCGACCGAAAGGGACCTCGCTTCTCTAGTTACCCGTCTGCAATCAGAAACCGCCTCCAACGTGTCACTGCCAAGTGGATACTATGTAAGTTTCGAGGGCGAGTTTCAAGCCCAACAGGAGGCTTCCAAACGAATTGCTCTCCTAAGCATCGTCGTGCTGCTGATAATCGCGCTTCTTCTCTACAACTATTTCTCCTCTCCTGTTTTTGCAATCCAGATTCTATGCGACATCCCCCTAGCATTGATCGGCGGTATCGCCTTCACCTGGATAATGATCAACAACATCAGCATTGCCACGCTGGTTGGCTTTATCGCAGTGGCAGGCATCGCGGCCCGAAATAGCGTCATGCTGATATCCCATTACCTGCATTTAATGAGACACGAAGGGGAACGTTTCTCCCGAGCTATGGTAGTTCGAGGAACCTTAGAGCGCCTGGCACCGGTTCTTATGACTGCGTTGTCAGCGGGCATTGCCTTGATTCCGCTCGTCCTCTCTGCCGATGCTCCGGGCAAGGAAATCCTTCATCCGGTGGCAGTTGTCATCGTCGGCGGTCTCGTCACCTCAACCATTCTTGGCCTTGGGATCACGCCGGCTGTCTTCTACGCCTTCGGCAGAAAGGCGGCAGAAAAAGCCGTCAGAAACAAGGCGGCCGCCTCGAGCTAGCGCAACCATTAGGCAAATAGTCAGTCATAGTCATAACGCATTCCCTTTTCAATCACTCACCACCCAGTCAATCTCAATAATGTCCAATCCTTTCAAAATGAACAAAAAAACATCCAAAACTTCACTACGCTTCTTATCCGCAGCTATGTCGATTGCCGCGCTTTTCGCACTAGGCTGCTCCCAAGATACATCCGAAACGCGCGCGGCTCACGATCATAGCCATGATGAGGATCATGATTCCGCGCATCACGACGAAGACGCCCATCACGATGACGGCGAAAAATCGGAAGGAGGACCCAATGGAGGACGCCTGATAACGAGCGTGGAGCCCGCTGTAGAGTTCATCATGCAGGAGGACAGAACTGTCGCAATCCAGCTGCTCGATGAAAACCGGAACCCAGTCACTCCAACGAACCAGGTGATCACTCTCATTGGCGGAGAACGGACCAGCCCGACCACGCTCGCATTTGCCAAGAAGGGAAATCGACTCGTATCAGACCAGCCGATTCCAGAAGGCGCCAGCGTTCCGGTCGTACTGCAGATCATGGCCTCAGCCAACGCCGCCGTCGTTCGGGAAAAGTTCAACGTAAACCTGAGTGAATGCCCCACCTGCGACTACCAGGAGTACGCTTGCGTCTGCGGTCACGATGACCATTGAGCGCATTCCAAAGAGTCGAAAAGCAGGGCTGACTATCCGTTCGACTGAGCTCACGGCCAAAGCCTTAGTCAGCCGCATTGGTACGTCCTTTTACGGCTGCTGAGGGATATGAAGCCCTGCCTCCCCGCATAGTACATGATACTCAAAGACAATCTCTGTTTAGATTCTAGCGATTGATGGACAGAGCTTATCGGCTCGCCCCACGGTTCGGATGATCTTATCGGGACGCTTAATTCCGCTCAAACGAAACTTGCTTGTCCCTTATCCTGGATCTAGGCTGCACGGCAAATGAATCGAAGCATTCTTCCGATCCTATTGGCGCTGGCCGCCATCTTGTCATTTGACCTCCGCACCGAGGCGAAAGAGCCGGAAACTTACGGCCCCTACACAGCTTTGGAGCGCAACGCGGAGATCGTTAAGGACGTCAAGGTTTCCGCGACGGGAAGGGTCTACCTCCTTCTCAATCCGACGCACAAGGAGAAGGAGATCGTCCTCAAGAACTCTCAGCAGTTCAAAGCAGGCTACCGCAACTGGTACAATGGCGAGAAAGAGCTGGTTTCAGCAGCTAACCAGGGCAAAGCCCCCAACGAATTTACCGACTGGGTAGAAACCTCGGCCAACTACATCGAGTATTACATGGATGGAGAAATCATTCTTCATCTCGCAAAATCCGAAGTACACACTTCCCAGAAATAGAGGCGCTTAAACCTGGTTTTCTACAAAGTCGCGCTCCATGCACGAACACTCGATTCTCACCGATCTCGCTTGGATTCTCCTTTCTGCCGCCGCCGCAGCCCTTATACTGCAACGCTTTAGGATTCCGCTCCTGATCGGCTACCTCGTAGCGGGGTTTCTCGTCGGGCCCCACCTCGGCTTGTGGCCTACTCTGGTAGTACTGGAGAACGTGCAGGAGCTCAGCGAGCTCGGCGTCATTTTTCTCCTTTTCTACCTGGGGCTCGAATTTGATTTTAGCCGTTTAAAGCGGGTTTTCGGTCCCGCATCGGCCGCGCTGGTCCTGCAAACACTCACGATGCTCTCGCTGGGCATGGAAGCGAGCCGTTGGCTTGGCCTGTCCAGCGTGGACGGATGGTTTTTGGGAGGGCTTCTATCGATCAGCTCGTCCATGGTATCCGTCAAACTGATTCGCGAGCGAGGGCTCTTTAACAAGCCGCACACAAACCTCACCATAGGCGTACTGATCCTCGAGGACGTTCTGGCGATACTCCTTCTTGTCCTACTGAGCGGAATGGCAACGGAGGGCACCATGAACATCGTAGCGGTCGGCCGCTCTATCTTGTTCATAGGGATTTTTACGGTGCTTGTTTTCCTGATCGGCAAGCTGGGGGCTCGCCGGCTCACCCGATTCCTGGCTGTTCATGGCACGACGGAGCTGATCACCATGGCCTCTCTAGGGCTCATCTTCCTAATCGGGTTGCTCGCCCACAAATTCAACTTTTCATGGGCCCTGGGCGGTTTTCTGGCGGGAGCGATTTTCTCCCGGTCCCATCTCGCCCAGAAGATCGAGCTTCTAACCGAACCGCTTCGGGACATGTTCAGCGCCATGTTTTTCGTAACAGTGGGCATGCTCATCGACCCCAAGGCTCTCATATCAAATGCCCCCATTATTCTCGGACTGTCGGTAGTCGTGATCTTGTGCAAATTCTCTTCCTGCTGGCTCGGCTTTTTCCTCGCAGGCCGCTCTCCAAGGGATGCTTCGCGAGCTGCTCTCATAAAGTCTCAAATCGGCGAGTTCAGCTTTGTCATCGTGGCAATCGGCGCCACGCATGGAGCCACCAGCACCGACCTCCAGTCGGTCGTTTCCGGTGTGGCCTTCATAACGATTCTAGCAACCCCTACCCTCGTCCAGAACGAAGGTCGCATTCTCCGTTTGGCCAGTCGGCTATCGCCGAAGGCCCTTGTCAATTTCTGCACGCTCTATTCGCAGTGGATCGACACGGTCCGTCTTTCATTGAGTCGCAGCGTATTTCTCAAGCTCGCCAAAAAACCCTTTACCCTAATTGGTATCCATTTTCTCATTATAATGGCGATCATCATCGCGGCGGCTCTGGTGTCCGCCCGATTGCCGGTACCCGACTTCCTCCCCTTGTCGCAGGACCTATTTCAGCAGTCCGTCTTTCTACTCTCGGTTCTCTTCTCCTTGCCCTTTTTGGTCGACACCATGAGAAACCTGAACGTCCTCGTTTGGCTCTTCTCTGACACAGCCCTAAGTAGGCCCGCCTTTCAGCAGTTCTCCAAGGGGATCTACCGCTCCGCCTTCAACGGGCTGATCCTGCTTATTCTGCTAATGTTCTACGGAAGCGTGTTCCTGCTCGTAGCCGCCAAGTACTTCCCTACAGGATACGCCTTTGTCGCCTTCCTCATGATAACCGGAATTGTCGGCTGGATATTCTGGAAGAAGCTCGTGCACCTGCACCACAATTGGGAGACCGCTGTCGTCAAGTCCATGGCGAGCGAAGCGCAGGATCGCATTTCGCAAAAAATTTCGACTAACTTGCACGCTCTCGAGTCACGCGAGCCCTGGGATGTCAGCGTGGAACCCGTCATATTGAGCCCCGATTCCAAATGGGTAGGCATGGAGGTACGGGAAATCGATCTGCGGGCCAATACCGGTGCCCTGATTGCGGGTATTGAACGAAACGGTTTTGAACTCGTGAGCATTGACCCGACCACCCATCTCTACCCCAATGACCAGATATTCCTTTTAGGTGAGAGTGATCAACTAAAGCAGGCCAACGATTACCTAAACCAGAGGAGCGAGGACGGGTCATCGAAAACCGAGCCGTTCGTTTTTACGCGAGAAATCATTCCACCTCTTTGCGACTGGATCGGTATGCGCATACAGGATACTGAAATCCGAACCCGATTCCAGGTTACCATTGTCGGCATCCAGAAAGGTGAAAACCGTATTATTGGTCCTTCGCCCGAGCAAATTCTCGATGAGGGAGACCTCATCCTCCTCATGGGGTCAAGTGATAAACTGAAAAACTTCAAGCGCGAGCTTAGCCAGAAAACCGGTGCCGACGGCAACAACTCTGACTTTTCTGAGGATTAAGCTCGAACCCGTGGTTAGCGCTCGTCGCCCCAGCACTATTTCCTAGCTTGCCACGTCGATTGCTAAACCCTTCAATGGTCCCGTGAAATCAATTCTCGGCGGTATCGGAAAAGTTCTGGCTAGGCATCTTTCCCAACCCACCCAGCGGGAACCTCGCGGAGCCACCAACCCGCCCGAGAAACTGAGATCCACCCTAAGGAAAGGAGATGTCCTGCTGGTGGAGGGCGCAAGCCGCTTTAGC
>CALDFV010000312.1 GCA_937942145.1 uncultured Opitutaceae bacterium | reverse complement strand
GGGCTAGCGCTTGCGCTACGCCGCGTTGGCCAAATCAAGACCCTGCCGATGCGGCGCAGTGCGATCGCTAGCCCTACGGGACTCAGGCTAAAGCAGTGAGCTAAACGGGCAACAGAATCAGCGAAAAGTCAGGCTTCTGCACCGCAGCCCGCTACCATAATTCCAAACGAGCACGATCGCTCGGTTTCACCTCAAACGTACAGCTCCGACAGATCGCCTTGGCTATCCGAGAATCCCGTATCGGTGATATTCATACGATTGAGCATCGTAAAGAGCAAGTTGGACATGGGCACATCTTCACCACTTTTTTCGTAGGAGAGGTACTGATTGTGCTTGAAGCCCATATTGCCGCCACCCGCCAATATAAGCGGATAGTTGTGATTATTGTGTGTGCGACTATTGGAAGTACCAAAGAGTACCGTCGTATTGTCGAGCAAACTACCATCCCCCTCTGGGGTGTCCGCCATCTTTTGCAGAAAGCGAGCCAAATTTTCGGCCAAACAGATATTCCAAGTACCCTGACGAATGAAACCACCCGGCTTGCCCGCTCCATGAGCGAGCTCGTGCTGGCTGCCCAATCCCAGGGCTTTTGAGAACTGGTTTGAAGTTTCGCCGTTCATCGCTCCGAGCATGTAGGTGATAGCTCGAGTTGAATCGGTTCTAAACGCCAAGTACATAAGATCGTACATCGTCTCCATATACTCCAATGGAGCCTCCTGGGTGACCTCCAAATTAAGCTCAGACACATCCACCTTTGGTTTGGGAATATCTAGCCACTCCTGACTTCGAGCCACCCGCTGCTCTATGTCGCGCACAGAGGTCAAGTACTCGTCATACTTTTCTTGATCTTGCTTGCCCAGCTTGTTGCGCAGGGATCTGGACTGATCCAACACCCGGTCCAGCAAGCTTGTCTCGGTTTTAAGGCGCCGACGCTGTTCGGCGATCGTTCCCCCATCAATCCCGAAGAGGCTATCGAATATCTGCTGCGGCTTGTCCAAGCCAGGAATCGGTTGGCCCGACTGAGTGAAGGAAAGCGTCTTGGAGCGCGTTGGCATGCCGATGCCCCCATCGCTGGAGAGCGCGAGAGATGCAAAACGCGTTTCGTGGCCAATCTTGGCCGCCGCAATTTGATCGAAGGAAATGGTGTTACTGAAATTCGCCCCGCTAAAATCCGCGCCGGTCAGGAAAATGTCACCCGTATCATGCCCGCCAATGTGACGGCCCGTTGGATGCGAAAGCCCTCCAATCACGGTCGTATATTTTCGAAGCGGCTCCAGAGACTGCAGCACCTTCGTGAAACGAAATCCGGATCCTTCTCGGACCGGGAACCATCCCCACTCGCGATCTTCGTGATCTTCGGCGGGCACGCTGGCACCGTAGGGGAAGTGGATCGCGCAGAGTCGTTTGGGCAGTCCCGCTCCCGCCGCTTTCGCCGCGTGGGCGGGGGTTCGCATACAGTCCAGGAAGGGCAAGGCCAAGGCGACACCCGTCCCTTTGAGAAAAGTTCTACGATTTATGTGCCATGATTTGTCTGCCATAATAACACCCTCCTATAACTAACGGGTAAGGAACAGTTCAGATAGTACAATAGATTCGATAAGATAATCCAGCCGATAATCCCACTCCTCGAATTGGTCGGTCAGATCTTCGACGATGGGTTCATCCGTAAATTCAAGTGTTCGCCCCAATCCGTACGATGTCAGCTTTACCACAAGGGCCCTCGCAAAATCGCGCCGACGCTGGTCGAGAAGGTAGGCTTTGAGCGACTCCGCTCCCTCGATCCGGGTTCCATCCGGCATCACGTCGAACGCCTTGATCGGGGCAAACGCTTTTTCGGTCCGTGTCCCGCCCTTTTCCATGGATGTGAGCCGAAGCGATTCTGATCGGTATAGTCCGGTCGCATCGAATTCCTCCAAGGGGATTCCCCACGGATCGATTTTCTTGTGGCAGCTAATACAGGCAGTCTTGTCGCGATGAATGGCCAGTTGCTCCTTCAGAGGTAGTTGGGCAAAACCGGGCGTCTCCGGATCTAGCTCTGGCACGCTCGCAGGAGGGGGTGACGGAGGGTCGTCGAGGATTCGCTCCAGAATCCAGACAGCTCGATCGATGGGATGGGAATCCTCGCCCGTGGAATTCCCCACGAGCATGCTCGCTTGAGTAATCAAACCGCCCCGATGAGAATCCTCGGGAAGGGGCGCCCGCGACATCTCCGTGCCAACGACCCCCTCAATTCCATAGTGCTTCGCCAGGCGCTCATTGAGCATGGTAAAGTCAGAATCGAGAAAATTGAGCGCCGAAACGTCGTTGCGGAGGATCTCCTCAAAAAACGCTTCGGTTTCCCGCCGCATGTCCGCCATTACCCGACTGTTGAATTCCGGATAGAACTCGGGATTGACCGCCACGCGTTCCAAGGCCCGCAGATCGAGCCATTGCTCGGCGAACTGGCTAATAAACCGTTCCGAACGCGGGTCTGCCAGCATGCGCTGCACCTCCTTTTTCAGAGTTCGCGGCTTGAGGAGGCGGCCGCTTTCGGCCACCTTAAAAAGCGCCTTGTCCGGCATCGTGCTCCACAGGAAGTAGGACATGCGAGACGCTACTTCATGGGCCGTCAAAGATCGGGCGCCCCTGTTCTCGTCGCTCGGCTCCACCAAATAAAGGAATTGCGGCGAGATAAGCACCATCGCCAGGGACTGCTTAATCGATTCGGTGAACGAGTCGTACTGGCTCCGTATATCCTTGAAAAACTGCAGTGGCTCAGCGAGCTCCTCATCGGTTGCCGGTCGCCGATAGGCTCGTCTCATAAAGCGGCGTAACACTTTCTCCGCGTAGGCAATCTCGTCTTTGGGGATCTCAAGACCGGCAAAAAGGATTTGCTGGTGATGCTCGGGCGGCCACACAGCGTGATCAGGAGCGACGAATTCCACCCAGTCCACCACCAGCCACGGCTGTTCGGGATCCGGCTTGTTTAACTCGCGCTCCTGTTCTCCTAGCCGAAGGTCGAGCATCTCTATTTTGTCCGAGCCATCGTCGTAAACGTTTTGCACGGTGATCATGAGCCCAGGGAAATTGGAGGGCGTTTCCAGAACGCTCTTAAACTGCTCCAGTCGGCCTTTGAACTCATAGACACCGGGGGAGTCCTCCGTCGCCCAAATGTCAATGTCCTCGCCCACTTGTCCACCGGGTATGTAAGTGTCGGCCCGAATCCCAACGCGCACCCGCATGCGAGGCGGGCCTTTGCCTTCCGGTATTCTCGCATGGGCTTTCACCCGCACCGTGACCGGTCCTTCGGTCGGGTACTCCATCATCCGCGTCATAAACGCGTTGCCGGGCTGGATCTTGTGGGTATGAACTTTCTCGATTTTCGCATTCCAGCGTCGGTCGACGTTGCAGGTGCCAAAGTGATAGAATCGTTCCGGCTGCGGCCCTTCTACCAAAGCGACATCCAATCCCATTCGTGCCGCTTCCAAGTAATACTCCAACTGCATGCCCGACATTCCCATGATGGAGCCATCGTTTTGAAACCCTCCCGGCCCTGCGGTTTCCGGAGGCAGATTCTTGGCGTAGTCCAACTCAACGCCTAGCAAATCTGAAAGCGTGTTATTGTACTCGTAGCGGGTAAGCCGCCTGATCACCCCACGCCCTCCGGTCGCTCGCTTGACCTCGGATGCGTGCTCGAGACTAGCCGTTATCCAATCGACAATGGTCTGCCGCTCAGTTGCTGTGGGTTGCGGCTCATCCTCCGGCGGCATGTCACCCAAAATGAGGACATCATGCATATCGTGCCACGTTTCCCCATCGCGCCCATTCACAAAGTCCCGATTGAGCGTGTCCACGCGCAGATCATTTTCCTGCTCATCCGGACCATGGCAGGTCACGCAATATTTCTCCAGAATCGGAGCGACCTCCCTGTCGTATGAAATTTCGTTTCCAATCGCGCCCGTACACACAAATCCCAAAAGACTAAACGTCATCGTCTGGAATAGGGGCTTTGCAAAAACTGCAGGCATGGGAAACATCGTTTAAACGGCAACTTCCTTAGGGTACAACAGGATTCCTCGGTCCATTGCAACAATTGGACAGATGAAAAAGAGCTTTGATCTGCTTTTTATGGATTGGTAAGACAATTCTTCAGATTATGCCCTTTCCGCCTGCCCTCTGATCGGCTTGACGAATAGCCCCTGGATCTCTATCAAACCTCGATTCGATTTACGCTACAGCTGCTTCTAATCGCTTCGCAAATCAGTGTTTTGGGGCCAACGAAACTCCAGGCAGACAATAGCTCGGGGAGCTATTTGTTTCTGGGGGTCGAACCACTAGTGAAAACAGCGAAGTCCTTTCTCCCCATCAAATCCGTCAAAAAGAAGCACATCTTCGTAGATAATGGCGACAATGCTAAACGGCTTCCAATCCAAACTCCCTGTGTGCTTCGGACACAATGGATAATGACGGAGAAATTCGCCGAAGTGCTCGAGATGAAAACATCGATGGCCCTCACCGGCAGCCAGACCGAAACTGACGCCTTGGCGAACATGATTCAAAATGAGCGTCGTAGTGCCATGCTGGCAGCCGACGCTCGAAATTCTGGGGACGGACGTCTCGCCGCCTCGATTGAGGAGCGCAACCGGGACTACCAATCATCTGTGCAAGATCTAATTGAACGAGGAGAGCTAGTAGAAGAGGGGCTAGCCGATACAATCACGATCCGATCCTCGATACTTCCTCAACTAGACATCGACGACGCCTCTATCGTCGCCTGTGTTACTTACGATATCCAAGACCCGGAAACCGGCAGCGTTTTACAAAGAGGGGGAAGCGTAAAAGCCCATTATCTCGGCGATCTTCGAATGGGAGAGGTTCACGAAATAAAGTTTCGCGCCGTCATGAAATCCTTCAAAGAGGAAGGAGCCGAAGTCTCAATGCATTTGTATTCTAGCAATGGAGACCAGGTAGCGCTCAGTAATTCTCAAAACTTGAAAAGCCTGACTCCCGAACAGGCAAAGAAGCTCAGAGAGCAGAGTCAAAAATAGAGCGCTTGGCCTCTCGCTTGAGCACCACCCCGATCGCCTGCGAAATATTCTTTGCCTCGCTTCCGGATTTAGTCATAGCCTCAAGACGGATATGCAGAACAAACAAGAATTTCCCGTGCCCTCCCAAATCGAAAGCGTCTCCTCGCCGTCCCTCGTAGTATTTCCCGAAAAAATCCGAGCGAATATCCAGCTCATGATCAAAATCGCGGGCGGGCCCGAGCGACTCAGGCCCCATGTCAAGACGCACAAAATGGCCGAAGTAGTCGTGCTGCAAAAGGAACAAGGAATAGGGAAGTTCAAGTGCGCCACAATGGCAGAAATGCGAATGCTTCTCACCTGCCAAGTTAAAGACATCCTACTGGCCATGCAGCCAGTCGGCCCGGTAATCGCTAGTCTTGTCCAGCTTTCGAAGAAACATCCGGATACGCAATTCTCCACCCTCGTCGACAACTCTAAAACCCTCAAAACCATCGAGACCCTTTGCGATCAATCGGGAGCAAACCTCGGGGTCTACTTGGACATAAACTGTGGCATGAATCGCACGGGAATCGTTCCCAGTGAAGCAGCCAAAAAGCTCTACCAACGCATACACCAAAGCGAATCGGTCGCTCTGGGTGGCCTCCATGTCTATGATGGACATATTCGCGATTCGGCGATTGAGGACCGCGCGGAACATTGCCGGCGCGACTGGGAGGCCGTTGACGCATTCATCGATTCACTAGAAGAATCCGCCTTGCCAATTCCCAATATTATCGCTGGAGGAAGTCCCACGTTTCCGGTTCACGCTAGGCGAGAGGGCGTTGACCTTAGTCCCGGCACAACCCTCCTCTGGGATTTTGGATACGGCGACGCCTTTCCGGATCTCCCCTTTCAGCAAGCCGCCTTTCTACTGACTCGAGTTTTGAGCAAGCCATCAGAAAATCTTGTGTGCCTAGACCTCGGCCACAAATCGGTCGCCGCCGAAATACCCCATCCTCGTGTCCGCCTACTGGGACTGGAAGATGCCGCCTTCGTTTCTCAAAGCGAAGAGCACCTCGTCATCGAAACCGAAAAAGCCGCCTCCCTTTCAGTTGGCGACATCATCTTCGGCATACCCCGTCACATCTGCCCCACTGTCGCTCTGCACAATAAAGTCGTTGTGGCGACCGACGGGAAATCCAATATCTACTGGGAAGTCGTCGCCAGAGATCGAATACTCGACTGATTTTGAAAGGGCAACCCCCGCTTCAGACAACTACAACCTCAATAACTAGACCGCTGGATACGCAATTACCCATTTTGCGAATTGCGCGCCTTTTTGTGGCCAAAAGACCTTCTAATTAGCTTGTTTCTACCTCGAAAATTCCTTCGATTTCGACGCTGATATTTCCCGGAAGCGAGCCCATCCCTACTGCACTGCGGGCACCGATCCCGGTTTCTTCACCGAATACCTGGGCAAAAAGCTCACTACACCCGTTGATCACTGCCGGGTGGTTCCCGAACTCAGCGGTACTATTAACCATCCCCAAAACCTTGACCACGCGCTTCACATTGTCCAAAGATCCCAGATTCGCTCGCAAAGTAGCCAGCATGGCGAGACCCGTCTGGCGAGCCGCTTCGTAACCCGCATCCTGATCAACTTCCGAACCCACTCTTCCCACGTAAACGGACCCATCCGATTTCAGGGGACCGTGTCCGGATAAGTAAGCGAGCCCCTCGTGAATGACGATCGGCTTGTAAACCCCCATTGGCTTAGGGGCAGGCGGGAGCTCTAGATTTAGTTTAGCAAAATTCGATTCAGCACTCATAGGCCTGAATCCAATAGTCGATCTTCTTTCCAAGCGAACTCTTTCTCATCAAAACAAACCATTTAGCTCAGCTTACGTCGTCCAGACACCCAAGATTATTGCACTGGATTTCTACCGATGATTCTGCATGCTATCTTCGTAAGCTAGTCCCCACTCATTCCCTATCAATTCCGAGACTTCCCCTATGAAAATACGAAAAATGGACCGCCGCACTTTTTTGAAAGGCACCGGTGTCGCCGTGGCCCTTCCCTTCTTCGAGAATATGGGGACCCTCTCCGCCAAAGCAGTTGGAGCGGCTGCCAAAACGAGCGGTACCGGATCTCCGATGCGAATGGTCTGCATTGGAAATCCCCTCGGGCTCATGCCGGACAGCTTTTTCCCGCAAGGCGAAGGGGCTGATTACGAACTTTCCGATCTCCTCCGCCCCATTGGCCGGCATCGCAAAGACTTCACGATATTCTCGAACCTCGACCACGATATCTCCGGCGGACACAGCGCAGTGCACGCGTTTCTCAGTGGCATCAAGGACCAGGACGCCTCTGACTGGCCAGAGGGAAACATATCCGTGGATCAGAGAGCCGCCGAATTCGTCGGGGCCCGTACACGCTATTCTTCGCTCGTGATGTCTACCGGTTCCGGTGACGGCGACTTGAAGTGCAAACTTTCCTGGACTCGAAATGGCGTCAACGTCCCCCCGGTCACAAGGGCACGCGACCTCTTCAAAGCGCTCTTTGTGCAGGATGATCCTCGACTCCTCGCCAAGCGCAAGTCAGCCTACGATGTGAACGAAAGCATCCTCGATGCCGTAAACAGCCAAGCCAAGATGCTCAGTCGGCAACTGGGCAAAGCGGATCAGGAAAAACTCGACGAATACCTGAACTCCGTTCGCGAGGTGGAACGAAAACTGGGCATGTCACGCGAATGGCTGCACAAGCCAAAACCCGAAGTCGACATCGAGGAGCCGGGAGAAGGCGATCTCACCTATACGGTTCCCGCCTTCTTTGATCTGCTGGCTCTCGCCCTTGAAACGGATTCGACGCGAGTAGCAACCCTCGGTGTTCCCGGAAATGTGAATACCGCCGACCTCGGTCTCGTCGGCAGCTACCATGGATTCTCTCACCACGGAAAAGCCGAAAAGCTACGGCAAGGACTCTTTGTGATCGAAAAATTCCAAGTAGAGCAAATGGGACGCTTTCTGGACAAGCTGAAGACGATCAAAGAACCCGACGGGCAGTCACTCCTGGATCGCACCATGGTACTCATGGGAAGCGGCATGGGTAACGGCAGCTCACACTCGAACAAAAATCTGCCCCTCCTCCTCGCTGGTGGTGGGTTCAAACATGGAGAGCACAAAATGTATCCAACTGAAAACCATAAGCGGGTTCCGCTCTGCAACTTATACGGATCCATGCTGCAACGTTTCGGACTGGAAATCGACCAATTCAACAAGGGTTCTGGCACTTTGACCGGCCTGGAAACGGCATGAGTCAGGAAAAGGCAAAGGTAGCGGGCGATCTTGGTTCGACAAAGCTCACCACCCTGAGCCTGTCGTTGGGCCGAGCGCCCAATTTATCCCTAAGTTTGTGGGCGCTCGGAGATCGCCCGCTACCCTTAGTCAAACTACTTACTAGTGGGCTCAAAACATCCTGCTCGATTCTGGTCGTTCTGGGTTTGTTGTTTCTCAATACTCTGAGAGCAAACGCGGATACCTACCACGACACGGTCGCGCCCTTCCTCGAAGAGTACTGCATCCAATGCCACGGTCCAGAAAAGCAGAAAGGCGATCGGCGCTATGACAACCTAAAGAACGATTTTCTCGATAAAGATGCGCTAATACTGTGGCAGGATATTGCAGACCTTCTGAATCTAGGAGACATGCCCCCAGAGGAAGAGACTCAGCCAAGCGCCGAAGACCGGCTGGCCGTCGTCAACTGGATTACAGACGAATTAACGGTCGCCTATGAGCACCACAAGAGCTCGGACCGCAAAACCGTCCTACGCCGCCTCAATCGCTACGAATACAATCGTACCGTCCGTGACCTTCTCCATCTCCAGCCTCTACTGATCGACCCTACGGAGTCTTTTCCTCCAGATGAAACGGAAGATAATTTCAATAACATCGGATCCGCCCTCATCACCTCCGACTTTCTGCTGCAAGGCTATTTGGATGCGGCAGAGTCATACATCGAACAGGCCACGCGTCAGGGTCCTGAGCCAGAAATCCACTCCTACCAATTCAACGCCCCTTTCTACACCGCCCGCAACCGTTGGGATGGAAAAGATGTCGTGGGAGAATTTCAGCACATCCGGAAAAACACGACCGACCAAGATGGTTTTCTTTGGCTGGAAAAGCTGGAACAAGGAGTTCCAGAAAGTGGATACTACAAGCTCAGATTCAAGGCTCAGGCCATCAATCGCGAATATCCTTATCCGGAAAAAACTGTCGGCACGCGCAAGAGCGAGCCCCTTCGTGTCGATGTGATTGCGGGTTCACGAGAGTACGGTGAACTGGAATTTAGAACATCCTCAGACCGTAAAGTCGCCGGCTTCATCATAGCCGACGAATCTCCCGAATGGTACGAATCCCGCATCTGGCTCGACAAGGGATTTCAACCACGACTGACCTTTCCCAATGGGCCCAATCGAGTTAAGCCGATTCGCAAGACCCTGGTCCGTAACTACCCAGAGCACTTTCAGGAATTCATTCACAACTGGACCATACCCGGCGACGCGCTCTACCCCTATCCCATCGAGGAAGCCGAAGCGCGACGCATCGAAGCGGAAGCCCAAAAAATCGCAACCGTTGTCGGCCGCGTCCTGGATACCCAGGGAACTTCCAACAAGTTCAACCGACGCGATGGTTGGGCCGCCTTCTATCGTGGATACGAAGGTCCTCGAATCCGGGTTTTCGAAATTGAACTGGAAGGTCCTTATTATGAGGACTGGCCCACCCCCAGCTACCGGGCGCTTTTTGGCGACAAGGAGCCGACGATGGAAAATGCGCGACCCATCCTGGAGCGATTTGCCAACGCTGCATTCCGCCGACCCGCAGATGACGCGAAAATTGACGTCTTGCACGACCTCGTTCAGTCTTCATTCGAGTCTGGGAAGTCGCCGTTCGAATCGTTGAAGATCGGCTTTCGCGCGATCTTGTGTTCGCCCGACTTCCTATACTTGCAAGAGGCGGAAGGCCGTCTCGATGACTACGCCCTCGCTTCGCGACTTAGCTATTTCCTTTGGTCCACCCAACCGGATCAGACGTTGAGAGAACTCGCCGACGCGGGAGCCTTGTCTCAACCAGAAGTACTGAAAGCGCAAGTGCTTCGCCTGCTAGATGACGAACGGTCGCAGGCCTTCACGGACCAATTCACCTCACGCTGGCTGGAGCTCTACAAGATCGGTACCATGCCACCGAGCGACAAGGAGTTCATGACCTACTACGTGGACGGTTTGGAAGGTTCCATGAAGCGGGAAACGCAGACCTTCTTCCGTCATATACTGGAGAACAATCTCCCCATTAGCACCTTTCTCGATTCCGATTTCACTTTTGTCGATGGAGGACTCGCTCGACTCTACGGGATCGATGGAGTCACCGGTCCCGCGATGCAAAAGGTTTCCCTCGCCTCTCTTCCCCAACGAGGCGGATTACTGGGACAAGCAAGTATCCTCACCGCCAGCGCCAATGGCATCGACACCTCTCCCGTCATTCGTGGTATCTGGATTTTGGATAACATCCTGGGAGCTCCCCCTGCACCCCCTCCACCCGACGTGGAACCCCTTGAGCCGGATATCCGTGGTAGCACTACCATTCGTGATCAACTGGACAAACACCGGGAGCTGGAAACGTGTTACGAGTGCCACCGAAAGATCGACCCCCTCGGCTTCGCGCTCGAGAATTTCGACCCGATTGGTGGCTGGCGAGACCACTACCCCCGCGGCAATTCAAAAGGCCCACTGATCGATGCTTCAGGGCAACTTCCAAACGGAGACAAGTTTTCCGACATCAAGGCGTTCAAGTCGGTGCTCGCAAGTCGCCAAGAGCAATTCGCACGCTGCCTCACGGAGAAGCTATTGGCCTACTCCATGGGCCGAACCATAGAGTTCACCGATCGACCCGAGGTGGATCATCTCGTAGAACAGCTAAGCAACTCCGGATCAGGACTACGCGATCTCGTTATCCAGATAGCTCAAAGCGAAGCGTTTTTGACCAAATAGGTAGGGCTGACGACCTTCGGGCGTTGCTCCACCCTTTGCAGAAAGTCGTTTTTTTGTAGGGCTAGCGCTCGCGCTATGCCGCGTTGCAAGAGAAAACGATCGGATCGCATGACGCGGCACTGGGCAAGCGCAGGCCCTACGAATTGAGAGCTTCAGGGAATCGGTCGTCGCCCTGCCTAAAAACTTCAATCCCGCACAGTTCCCACCCCGCGAAACAGTAGAGGTAGGCCTGACTACGCGTCGGTCGAAGCCTCAGCGAAGCCTGATCCCTAGTCAGCCGAAGCCTGTAAGCCTAATCTCATGCTTCCGTAAAGCGGACCGCTACTCGCGCCAGCGATCTCTGTTAAACCCTATCCACAACCCTATCAAGTTGCGGCGACATCGAAACAAGATGACTCGCCGGCCCTCTATTGCCTTCATTATCAAAAACGACTCGCATCGCTCACTCCATCCTCTAGCCTGTCTTTCCTATGAAACCCAAAGGCTATTCGCTTTTTTCGATTCTTCTTATCACCGCAACCCTCGCTACGGGCATTCTTTCCGCGCGCCCCAATATCGTTCTGATCGTCTCTGACGACCATGGAACCGACGCCCTGGGATGCTACGGAAATCCCATAATTCAAACGCCGGCCCTGGACTCCCTCGCCGCTGACGGAACCATCTTCACCGACGCGAATTGCACCACGGCAAGCTGCAGCCCCAGTCGATCTGTAATCTTGAGTGGCCTGCACAACCACCGTAACGGGCAATACGGCTTGCAGCACACGTTCCATCACTATCAGAGTTTCGATGACATCAAGAGCTTGCCGGTCGCGTTATCAGAAAACGGTTACCGCACCGCCCGAATCGGAAAGTTTCATGTCGCCCCTGAAGCGGTCTACAAGTTTGATACCGTGCTTTCCGCCGGCGCCGCCAACGATCCTGCGACCATCGGCCGCAGCCCTTGGGAAATGTCGGAACAGTCCCGCCCGATTATCGAAAGTGATGACTCCAAGCCTTTCTTTCTTTTCTACGCGACCGACGACCCGCATCGATCCAACGCGTTTACCCCGGACGGCCTACCCACCTTCGACACGTATCCCGAGCCCAATCGATTCGGAAACCGTGATGAAGGCTATCCGGGAATCAAGCCGGTCACCTATGATCCAGAAAAAGTGATCGTGCCACCTTTTCTACCCGATACACCCGCTTGTCGGGCGGAACTCGCAGAATACTACCAGTCCGTTTCTCGCCTTGACCAAGGGATTGCCCATCTCATCGAAATTCTTAAACGTTCGGGGAAGTACGACAACACCTTGATCATGTACATATCCGACAATGGCATCGCTTTCGCCGGGGCTAAAACCACTCTCTACGAACCGGGAATGAGATTGCCCTGCATCGTAAAAGAGCCGAGTCAGACAAAGAAGAGTCGCACTCAGGACGCTCTTGTCTCTTGGGTCGACCTTGCCCCCACTATACTCGATTACGCGGAAATCGACCCAACGAATATGGAGACCCACGGCCGATCCTTTCGCAAAGGGGTAAGTGGAAACCTAAGAGGGAGGAACGAAGTCTTCGCTTCCCACACCGCCCATGAGGTCACCATGTACTACCCAATGAGAGTCGTAAAGAATCGCCAGTACAAACTGATCTTCAACATCGCCCATGGACTCGAATTCCCCCTGGCCAAAGACTTGCTCCAGTCGCCCACCTGGGTATCCATGCAAAAGCAAGGACTCGAGCTCTACGGAAAACGTACTCCCAAAGCCCTCCTCCACCGTCCCCGCTTTGAACTCTACGATCTCGAATCAGATCCACATGAAACGGTCAATCTGTCCGATAATCCTAAATACAAGACAACCCGAGATCAACTCATGGCCAAGCTCCGGGAATTTCAGGAAGAAACCCGTGATCCTTGGGCAGTAAAATGGGAACGGGAGTGAAGACACAGACCGAACTTCAAGGTGGCGGGCGATCTCCGAGCGTCCATTTAAATTCTAGTTCTGTGGGCACTCGGAGATCGCCCAGAGAATTACTATGAAAAACCACAGAGGCTGCACCACATTTTCTGCTAGGTCCAGAGCTCGCGCTATGCCGCGTTGCCTTATCCTCAATCGCGGCATAGCTCAG
>CALDFV010000311.1 GCA_937942145.1 uncultured Opitutaceae bacterium | reverse complement strand
CCAATAAAGACCTGAGACGGTCCCTTCCCTTATTAGCCCCATACTGCAAGGACGTCTTTCCCATCGCACCCGAATCAGCGATCTCCTCTACGATTTCACGTACGTCCTCAATTGGAAGCGATTCATTGTCCGTGAATCCCGCCGCCAAACTAAGCATGTTCGGTTGTTCCAAAGCGAACGTCATCAGCCGCGTAATATCGGAAGGCCTTTGACGCGTTCCTAAATCTGATAGCTTAGCTTGCACCCCGCGTTACCAAGCAAAAATCGATGCCAGGAGCGAACTTAAAAAGCGATCGTTGCGGCAGGACTTCAGACAATGCCGTCATGAGCCTCATCGCTCAAAACCCCTGCCCAAAACAATCACACAGCACGGTCAAGCGATCGCCTGCGCGCCACCCACTGCTGGGGGAAGTTCTTCGCTTTCTCCATTCGGTTTTTCGGAAACCGCTTCTTCAGACTTTTTCTCTTCGTTCTTAAGCTCTTCCGTTTTCGTTGAGATCACTTCCGAACGAATCTCACCAAACTCCACTATCTCTTGGACATGCTTCCCTTCGATCGTCTCATACTCAAGAAGCGCTTCCGCTATTTTCCTAAGTGCCTCGTGATTATCTTCTACAAGCTTCTTAGCTCGATCAAATTGACCCGTTATGATGTTGGATACTTCCTCATCAATTCGCTTCGCAGTCTCTTCGCTCAAGTTGTGAGTTTTACTGATTTCCCTACCCAAAAACAAGTGCTCCTCATTGTCGCCGAACGCGATTGGTCCTAAAGAGCTCATTCCCCAGTCGCACACCATATGACGGGCGATATTTGTGGCCTGCTTAATATCCATGGCCGCCCCATTGCTGAAGTCACCGGTCTCTACTTCCTCACCGATTCGTCCTCCCATCGCCATGCAAATATCGTCCTGGAGCTCTTTCTTGGATTGGCCGAGGATGTCTTTAGTCGCGGTGCTCATCGTTAATCCCAAAGCGCGACCGCGAGGAATGATCGTCACTTTGTAGAGTTTGATCTTTGTCTTGTAGAGCAACGCTGCAATAAGCGCATGGCCCGCCTCGTGAAAAGCGGTCATTCTCTTATCCTCTTCATCCATCAACTGACGACGCTCTCGACCAAAAGAAATTTTGTCCTTGGCATCGTGAATATCAATCATCTCGACCTGATTCTTGTTCTTTCGAGCAGCCGTTAAAGCTCCCTCATTTAGAAGGTTAGCGAGATCCGCCCCGGCAAACCCGGGAGTTGCCCGAGCAATGCTCTTCAGATCAACATTCTCGCTCAGCTTTATCTTTTTGGCGTGAACTTTAAGTATGTCTTCTCGGCCCTGAAGATCCGGCAATCCAATTACCACTTCACGATCGAATCGACCCGGCCTCAAAAGAGCTTTGTCAAGAACGTCAGGACGATTGGTTGCCGCCATAATGATGACGCCTTCAGTCGTATCGAAACCATCCATTTCGACGAGTAGAGAATTCAGAGTTTGCTCGCGCTCATCGTTTCCGCCGCCGAGTCCCGCTCCTCTTTGACGCCCGACGGCATCGATTTCATCGATGAAAATGAGACAGGGGGCACTCTTACGTCCTTGCTCGAACATATCGCGCACCCGACTTGCCCCTACGCCGACAAACATCTCCACAAAGTCCGATCCGCTGATAGAGAAAAACGGCACCTCTGCCTCTCCAGCGACTGCCTTTGCCAGCAACGTTTTTCCCGTGCCCGGAGGGCCCACCATTAGTATACCTGTTGGAATACGACCCCCCATTCTCTGGAATTTTTTCGGATCCTTGAGGAATTCGATAACCTCGCTCACTTCCTCCTTCGCCTCGTCGCAACCGGCAACCTCCTTGAAGGTCGTTTTGTCTTTGTCCCGAGTGAGCAGCTTGGCTTTGCTTTTTCCGAAGCTCAGCGCGCCACGACCCGCCATTCTCAATTGGCGGACAAACAAGAAATACAAAATTCCTATAATGAGAAGAAAGGGGATCAACCCAGCCAGCAATTGTGGTAGAAAGGTATTCGACTCATTCTCTTCAAACTTCTTCGAACGCTGTAAAATCTCGTACTGCTCGTCTCCCAGCTTGCCATCTGCTTTGAAGGGCACGATCTGAATACCCCCCTCAGCCGTATCATTTTCCACTCTGATTTCGCCAACGATATCGTAATAGTTGAGCCCGCCATTTGGATTCGGATATATTTTCCCAGACTCGATCCTTCCCTCTTCCGTAGCAAGCACCACATCGTACATTGGGATTTCATTGGCCGCGCCACTCTTGTCGGTCTGATACCACAAAACGGCCATCACACCAAAGATCGCTAGCCAAATAATGATAACTTTGGGTTGAAAGCGTTCCGGCTGGTTTTTTCCGTTCTGGCCTCGGTTAGGTGTTTTTGATGGGTCTGACATGAAGCTAAGTGTAAAAAGGTAACGTGCATCGTCATTTCTCGTAAGTCAATTGCAAGGCACGAGTTGCAATCTCCGTCAAAAGGTAGTCTTTGCTAGGTGGTAAACCGGGTACCCAGAGAATTTCCCCGTCGGGTGCTGTTATAATCGGATTTGTTCTGCGTTCCTCTCGTGGAATTTTGCGGTCAATGAAAAGCTCTTTAAGTTTAACAACCGATTCTTTACCCATCGGTTGGTAGGCATCGCCCGGCTGCCGGATTCTGACCACCACCGGTAGCCTTTGTTTCGCTTTCAGTGAAAGGTAAACACCATTATCATGGGAAAACTCCCCTGATCTGACCTTTTCAAGCATTTCCCCATCGATCTCAACCTCCTGTGCCAGGAGCTTTCCTCCCCCTGGAAAATACACCGCAACACCCTCTGGAACTGCTTGTGATTTCCAATCAACGATTCTCCCAATTTTGGAAATCCATACCTTTTCACCACTTGTGCCTTCGATCCAGCGTCCGTGCTCAATGCTGACCTTGAAGGACTTACAACATCGGATCGACTCCAGGACTCCTTCCATTGCCTGACTCGCCAAAGGAGCATTTGAGCCCGCGGAAACGAGCCGACTGAGTGCCCTTCGTTGAATCGCACGAGGCTCTTTCGCCAAACGTTCCCAGCCGATTACACCTTCCTTAATTTCAATCTCTTTCCACTTAAGCTCAAAAACTTGTTCTAAAGCGATCCAATCCTCTTCAAGCAGTTCTCGCGACATCGAAGCCCCTGCGGATACCGGTCTCTCCGCTGCTTCCTCCCATAAAGGAATCACATCCTTCCTCAGTCGATTGCGATAGAACTGGTCGGTCTGGTTGCTTTTATCTTCCCTCCAGATCGCTTTTGCGTCCGAAAGTCCCTTTACGATTTCCTCCCTTCGAAGCTTGAGGAGTGGTCTGACAAAACACAACCCGGCAACGCCTTGAGAGACTTCTCTCGGCGCGCAAATTCCTTGCAAGCCGCTCCCGCGGGAAATCCGCATCAATAGAGTTTCCGCAACATCGTCTGCGTGATGCCCGGTTAGTATAACCGAATCAACGATGTGCTTCCCAATAGATTTCGCAAAGAAGCCCATTCTCGCATCTCGAGCCAATTCCTCAGAAACAGGGCCCCCTTCGTCGGACCGCTCCCACGAGGCCGATAGAAACGCCAACCCCAAACTCGAGCAAAGCTCCTGAACAAAGCGCTCATCCTGATCAGATTCCTCTCCTCGCAACCGATGATTGAAATGCAAGACGGTCAATCGGTCCCGCAATTCCTCCGTCGAGAAAAACAGGGTTAGAAATACAGAATCGGCGCCCCCAGAGCAGGCTATGTATAATCGCTTGGATTTATCTATCCTTTCCCAAATTCGCTTCGGCAGCCAATCAACACCCACATTGGATCGCAGACACCTTCTCGCCTTAATCCAATCCACTTAACAACGGTCCTTTCAATCGAGAAAATCCTACACTTTCACAATCCGGTCCTTGCCCATGTAGGGAACAAGCACATCTGGCAGCTTGACGCTTCCATCTTCTTGCAAGCCGTTTTCTAGAATCGATACGAACACCCTTGGAACCGCGAGACCTGACCCATTGAGCGTGTGCACGAACTCATTTTTTCCTGTTTCAGGATCCCTATAGCGGATACGAGCTCTCCGTGACTGGAACGACTCGAAATTACTGCAGCTGGAAACCTCGAGCCAACGCTGCTGACCTACCGCCCAAACCTCCAAATCGTATTGCTTGGTTTGGGAAAAACCCATATCTCCTCCGCACATGAGCAGAGCCCGGTAAGGCAACTCCAGCTTTTGCAGCAAGCTCTCCGCATAGTCTCGCAGGCTCTCCAGTTCGTCGTAACTGGACTCTGGCTTCACCCATTTAAGGATTTCAACTTTGTCGAACTGATGAACGCGGTTTAATCCCCGCACATCTTTCCCGTAGCTACCCGCTTCTCTCCGAAAACAGGCCGAATGACCGCAACGGTATATGGGCAAATCCGACTCTTCCAAAATCTCATCCCGCAGAAAATTGGTCAACGGTACTTCCGCGGTCGGAATCGCGTAGAGGCTGTCCTCAACCGTTTGATACATTTGCCCTTCTTTGTCTGGAAGCTGGCCCGTCGCAGTGGCACTCTCAGCATTGACGAAAAAAGGAACCGCCATTTCCTGAATTCCCGCTTCGTTTGCTTGATCGAGGAAAAACGAAACTAGACTACGCACAAGTCTTGCCCCATCACCCACGAAAAAGGGAAATCCAGCCCCCGTTACTTTCGTCCCGCGCTTGAAATCGAGTATTTGTTCCAGCCAATCAAAATCGTAGTGAGGAATGTTATACGGTTTTCTTTCCGGAATTTCACCCCAGCTTTTGAAAACCACATTATCGGCCTCACTCTTACCTTCCGGAACTGATTCATGAGGAGGATTCGGAACACTTAGATAAAGATCGTTCCATGTCGCATCCAACTCCTTCAACGCACCGTCGCTTTCTTTGATTCGAGCTGATAACGTTTTCATTACGCCAACCTTCTCCAGAAAGTCCTGACTTCCCTTCTGCATCTGAGCCATATCCGAATTAGCGGCTTTCTGCTCAGCTCGGAGGTTCTCAACCTCAACGATGAGCTTCCTCCGTTCCCCATCCGCTTTGAGCACCGCATCGAGGTCGCAGTCATTGCGTTTCTTTAATATTCCGCTGCGTACCGCCTCTGGAGATTCTCGTAATGTTTTTAAATCAATCATTCATCAAAGAAGTTTGAAGCCTCATTCCTCAACGCTGCGTCCCCACTAAAGTCAAGAGAGAGCGTCTTTCCACCACTACAATCGTCGAGATACCTCCTCAAGTACTCTATCCAAGGAAAGCGATGCTAGGTCTCCGCCCAGCGCGTTTATCGCGCCGTTTCGGGATTCTGAGAGCGGGTACGGCCCAATCCTATTTCCATCGCTCGGGCCATAAAGGCCGATCGTCTTTATTCCCATGGCGGCTGACATATGGACCGCGTCGCTGTCATTCGCGATCAGCAATTCCGTGTTTTGCAAGCAACCTGCCAGCTTCAGCGGGTCCATCGATCTCATTACGAAGACTCGATTTTCAAATTCGCTTTGGAGCTTCGCAATCCACTCATAGAGCCGAGTCGCAACCAATTTAATCGAGAGGCGGGCCTCCTTAGACAACAGGGCCTCAGCAAGCGCCGCAAAATGTCTCCATTCCATATCGGGACGCCTTCCTTCGGGCACGATCATGACGATCCGATGGTCTTGAGGGATTCCGAGATCTGACGAATCCTTTAGACTAAACTTAACCTCACCCCTCAATTTAGTCTCGAAACCAAATACACGGCAAAACTCCAGCAGAATGTCCACCGGATGCGCACAGCCGATTCCTCGGGGCAACGGAACCAACTCCTTATAAAATAATGTCGCCCCTTCCCGAGCGTCGCTTCGCCCCACTTTACGAGGCGCCTTGCTAAAGAAAGTCATTAACCCGCTTCGAGCCAATCCCTGCAGGTCGAGAACCAAATCAAACCGCTGACGCCTCAGTTTTTTGCAGAGATTGGCAAATTCAGCAATGCCCCTCGTTCGATAAAAGGTCACTGTGCGGTCGACGGCAGCGCATGCGCGAACCAGCGGTTCAAATCGAGAGCGGACCACCCAAGTGATTTCGATTCCCGGATCGTTCTCCTTCAATGTCTGGGCCAACTGCAATCCGTGCATGATGTCGCCAAGCGACGACGTCTTTACGATCAATACTTTTTGCGTAACAATGGCCATTTGGCAGAAACGATCTTACATGAGCCTACGGATTGCCCTTGAGCTGTCGCATCACTTCGTAAACGGCAATCCCCGCGCTAGTGGCCAGGTTCAAGGATCGCAGGGTATCGTTGTAGAGTGGAATTAGCACGCGTCGATCGTCCCCAATCTCTTCATGCATCCAATCCGGGGCCCCCGAACCTTCTCTACCAAAGACAAGTCCGTCTCCGTCCTCGTATTCAATATCCCAATAAGACCTAGCCCCCTTCGTCGTCATTAAAAACAGCCGTTTCGGTCCGTCATCGGAATTTTTAAACGCCTCCCAGTTTTCATGATGTCGGATATCAAGATTGTGCCAATAGTCCATTCCACTCCGACGCAGGTGTTTATCTCGTATTTCAAACCCCAGTGGATAAATCAAATGCAAGCGAGACTCGGTAATGGCGCAAGTACGGCCAATGTTTCCCGTGTTTTGAGGAATCTCTGGTTGAAACAATACGACGTGCAACATGGGATTGAGCCGGACCTCAGTTCGGCCCCGGTCGTTATAGCGTTACCGGCGAAAACCGTGCGCTGAACATAGATGGCTTTTCAATTCCTCGTAATTCTCCGTAACCGGGAATTGCGGAAACTCTTCTGTTATCTTCTTGGTTGGCTTAAAAAAAATTCCAGCATCCGCTTCCTCAAGCATACTCAAGTCATTATAGGAATCTCCCATCGACAACACACGAAAGTTCAAGCCTTTCAAAGCGATTACCGCTTTCCGTTTCTGATCATTCTGACGCAGTACGTAGTTTTTGATCCGGTACGTCTCGTAGTCCACGGAAAGGGAATGGCAAAACATTGTTGGATTCCCAAGCTTCGAAATCAAGGGCATGGCAAACTCGCGAAACGTATCCGAAAGGATTATCACCTCAACCTGGTCCTGCAGCCATTCCAAAAAATCTCTAGCGCCTTCCAATGGGTCCATCGTCGCTACCACCTCCTGAAAGTCCTTTAAGGTCAGTCCGTGCTGATCCAGAACTTCGAGCCGTTTAACCATAAGCTCGTCATAGTCCGCTATGTCGCGGGTCGTGAGCTTGAGCGCTTCGATACCCGTCTTTTCCGCTAAGTTTATCCAGATTTCTGGAATCAACACCCCCTCTAGATCAAGGCAGGCAATTGTCATTTGTTCGCTCATACAAAAATCGAGTTTTAGGTGACTCTATCGACGAAATTTAAAGGAGCGGTCATCATCCCGCATGACGGCTTTCTTCTTAAGATCATCCCGCTTGTCAAAAAGCTTTTTGCCAACGCAGACTGCGATCTCGATTTTAACCAGCGCTTCTTTGAAGTACAGCCTCAAGGGGACGATCGTCTTGCCCCCCGACTCGACCTGCTTTTTTAGCTTACGCAGTTCGTGCCGATGCAGCAGTAGCTTCCGCTCGCGACGAGGGATGTGATTGTTCATCGAGCCCCAAGCATACTCGTCAATGTGGAACCCATGTATAGATAGATCGGATTTCACGAACCGACAAAAGCTCTCGTTTAAAGAGGCTTTCCCCGCTCGCAACGACTTCACTTCCGTACCTGTCAAAATGATGCCAGCTTCAAAAATGTCCTCCACAAAGTAGTCCCGCTTCGCTTTGGCATTGCGGATCTCTTTCGGTACATTGGACTTGTTCTGTTTTTTGCCAGCCATCAATTCTCAAATCCATCCGGGTAGATCGGTGTCGTCTTACAAAAAAACGCGACAGTTTCCCGCCGCGTATCCTGAGAGTCGACTTTCGTCGTGACGATTAAGCTTCTTCGCCTATCTCGTAGCTGATTTTCCCCTCGATGATTTCTCGCAGGGCGATATCTTCAAGATTCAGCTTTTCCAGTGACTCAACAAGGGGTCGGTTTCCGTGACGCAACTGCTTAACGCGACGCGACACAACGTTGACTAAAATATTCGGGTCAGTGATGACCTTCTGGGCTTCTTTTATATAATCGTCTCTCAAAGCAGATATCTCCTTTTGGTATGTGGAATCCTGCCTTTTACCTTGAAGCGCTAACGGGTCAAGAGATTATTGAAAGCTGCGCTCATGACCGAACCAGATTCCGAGGACTCCCATAAAACTGATCCACTTTTTACTTGCTGGACGACGGTCTCAACAGAAGAAGAGGGTCTCGCAATCGCCAATGCCTTTGTAAATGAGAGAATTGCCGCCTGCGTACAACTGGACGGACCCACTACATCTATTTACAATTGGGATGGCGAGCGGTGCAGCGCCACTGAATTCCGGCTATGGCTAAAAATTCTTGGAAGCAACCTCCCTCAAGCTCGAACCCGCATTAAAGAGCTCCATCCCTACGATACTCCTCAGTGGATTGAAACAGAAGCGGAAAAAGTAGACGAAAAGTACTTGATCTGGGTGAAAGAAGCGTCCAACTTCCTCCGCTTTCGAAAACGGGAACCTAATTAAACAGCCATGTCACAGCATCCTAGCTACAAATCTTCTAGCAGCTCCGCCGTAAAACGCAATGTACTCAAGCGATTCGAGCGCGTCGAACTCCTGAGAAAACGCGGTGAATGGAAAACCGGCGACCGCGTAGTCGGCCTCAAAAAGACCAAACCAGCCGAATAAACGGCCTTGAAGATCAATTTCCTGACGTCGCTCCTAACCGAGCGGCGTTTTTTGTGCGCCAAACTCTGGAAAGACCAGCGGACTGGGCCTAGTCTACAAACAACCGCTGCAGGATGCCGTTAAGCTTTGCACTGGGTGCAGGGGTCCTGCCCTCGCTGATTAGACTTAGGCACGACTGGGAACGGGCCAGCCTTTCGTTAACTATCCGAATAGTCGTACGACTCGAAGCTCCAGTTTTCGAAGCAAGGGCCTCAAAGCGCAGGGGCAGTCCACTGGCCGAAAAATCGATACGCCAACCCGCGTGGTTTTCAGGAATCACATAGTTTGTCATGAGTTCGGGGTTTACCTGCAAGAGATCGGGAATCTGCGAGTCCCATTGAGTTACTGATACCACTGCCGGTTCGGCCGCCAAGTATTCCACGACATTGGTCACTTCTCCTCTTTTTAATGCCTGCAGTATCGCCCAAACATTCATCCCAATAATATTCATCCCATTGAATTCACCGTGATCGTTTCGATCATTGAACCGCTGCCGATCGTACCACCTTTGAAACTCTCCCCCGAGCCAAAGTCCGATTTCAAAATGTAAATGAGCACGGCTACGCGGAATAGTGTAGCTCGCTGAGCGGCCCATCGTAGCGATTGGCTGTCCCCCTGTTACCTCAACTCCCGATCTAATGGCGTTTGGTACTGCTCTCAGGTGGGCATACAAGGTCACCATACCGGGACTCCAATGTGGATGCTCGATAACAATATACCTGCCATAGCTGCTGAGCCTAGAATCTAAATTTACATAGCGGACGATCCCTTTGTCGAAAGCAAAAACCGAATCGGTCGGCTCGCCGTGGCGATCCTTCTGCGTGGCCTTCAGATCGATCCCCTCATGAAACCGGGCGCCATTATTTCGAACGCAACCCCAAAGGGCGGAATTCAGCTTTCCCGATTCAGTAGGTTGGACAAAGTGCACCAAGCTCCTGCCCTCGACAAAAGCGCTGTTGGGAGTGGGCCAGAAGTGGTCTCCGATCCTCTCTGACGCAGACAAACCTACGGATGACAGGAGCCCAACAATGAGGCTAGCCGCTGATCTTGTTTTGAATCTCAATGCTCGTACCTCTAAGATTATTAGCTAATTCGGGCAGGTCGGCATCGGGAATCTCAACGAAGACATAAAAAATTCCGTCCGAAACCGGCCGTTCAACCGGATGCAACCCAAGCGGTTGCCCATTGACAATCAAAACCATCCGCCTTCCTTGGTTGATGGCGCTCGCTTGATAAAACCTTCTGGAAGCTTGGCGGGTCAGCGTGAATTGGAGACATTGACCCAGTTCGACCTCCGCAACGGCAACGCTCTCCAGGTCAAACTCTGTCAAAATCGCCGTAGGATTAACCTGTATCCGCACCTCACTCACAGGCATCGTCACAATGGTCCCGCTATTTTCGGATTCCAAAACGAATCGAGCCACCGCTCGCTCATATTCAAACCCCACTCCCGTTGTCTTACAGGAAGTCAAAATTAGCCCCAGAACCAGCGATAATAACGCAAGCGAGGCGCAACGCCTCTCCTTAATTGCTCTATTTGCGAGAGCTCTAGCCAATTCCCTCAACATTCAGTTCCTCCTATAACGTTAACGGCTTCTATAGGGGCAAGCCTTAAACCATTAGAGCGCTCCCGACGGCGTCCGATAACAATCTCCCCTCTCTAGTCAGCCATATGCGGTCCCCGCTTTTCCGAAGTTTTCCATCTGATTCCAACGCTTCAATCGTTTTTGATTGCGATCGGGTTAGCTCCCGACCGAAGCGTTGCTGAAGCGCCTTCAAGTCTACTCCATCGTTCATTCGCAGCCCAAAAATTAGAACGTCTTCCAATAAGAGTACCTCATTGAGGTCGGACTGGTCTATCCAATTGGGATGGTTCGCTTTTACGCCTTCTAACCAACGATCCAAATCCGGCACATTTGAGTAACGCCTTCCCCCGAACTGGCTCGCTGCCGACGGCCCTAGACCAATCCACTGGTCCATCTTCCAAGTGTTAACATTATGCAGGCACTGTTTTCCAGGCCTAGCAAAGTTTGAGACCTCGTACTGCTCATACCCCAGCCGTTCCATTTCTTCCCAGCAGGTCAAATAAAGGCGCGTTTCCAACTCCACATCCAATGCGACTTTTCCTTCGGAGAGCTGAACAAATAGGGCCGTGTCTTCCTCAAAGGTCAGACAATAGGTTGAGAGGTGGTCCGGCCCGAGTTGGGCCGCTTGCCGAATGTCTTCTTTGAGTCTCGCTTCATTCTGTCCCGGAATTGCGAAAATCAAATCAAGATTAACGCTTTCGAATCCTTCTTCACGAATCAGGTCATAAGCTTTCAGGATCTGTTTCCGGCTGTGTTGTCGACCCAGCTTGTCCAGCAACGCATCGTCGAAACTCTGGACTCCCATGGATATCCGAGTGACACCCTCATCCTTAAGCACCTTCAATTTATCCAGTTTCACGGTCGAGGGAGCCATTTCCACAGTCCATTCACCCACCGTTCCTCGAAAATTCCGCCTGACTGTTTCGCAAAGAATCTGTAAATCGCTCGCCTTCAGCAAACCGGGGGTACCGCCCCCAAAAAAGCACGTGTTCAACTCTTGGCCCGCTACCGCTACTTGAGCCGCTTCTTCCTCTATCCCGTCTAAATAGGCCCTAATTCCAGCCCTATCACCCTGCACTTGATAGAAGGCGCAAAAGTCGCACGAAGTGGCGCAAAAGGGCACATGAACGTACAGTCCCAGGGACTTCCCCCACCATTTTGGCTGGAATTCACTGCTCAATTCGTTTTTTTTCGCCTCAACAGTTGCCTTTAAGTCAGCTTGCATGAACTATTTCCTTCACTGACACTCCTTATTTAATTGTAATTCAAGGCCTAATTTAGTCTACCGACTCAATATCATGGATACTTCAGCATCCAAGTCCACACATAGAAACTGGCTCATTTGCCTGCTCGCGCCACTCGTGCTCATCATGGCAGGCTGTAACATAAACGTCATCGACCTGACACCTTCGACCATGAAGGCGAACCCATCGAACGTTTATACCATCACGGCTCAGATCAGGGTCAAGAATAGCGCCGTCATCAAAGAAAGCCTGAGGCCGCAAATCGTGATCGATGGCAAAGTCCACCCAATGAGTCTGACCCCCGGCAGTACCAATCTATTCGAGTACGATTTTCGCATGCCTTCCGGTCGCAGCGAGGCTGCCTTCTACATGCTCGTTCACTACGACCAAAAAATCGAAAATGGCACTACGACTAAGGAAATCGTCACTGAGTTGAACCGGTTCTCGGTCGAAAATCGGTACACCGTCGAACTCGAAGTTAACCGAGCCCCCGTAGGCACACGCGTAGCCGTCCTTGGCAGAGGATTTACCCAGGACGACAAAATTTTGGTGGGAGACACTCCAGCGGCTGCCCGCTTCGACAGCTCGACTTCACTTTCTTTCTACGTTCCGTCACTGCCCGAGGGTCGCGGATATGAAGTGAAAGTGATGGGCATCAGCGGTGAAATTAGAGCGGGAACGCTCAGAATCGACTCTTCAAGGGTGAGTGTACGACTACAGCCTTCGACGATCGCACAAGGGCAATCCAGTCTTTTGGTCTTCACAATTCCCGAAGAAGCCCCTCCGGGTGGTCTTCAGATAGACGTTCACACGGACATTCCTGACAGCGTCATTATGGACTTTGTGAGAATCGAAGCTGGCCAGCGCTCTACCAGCATTCCTGTCCAAGGAGGATCCCCCGGATCTGGAAGCCTTTTCATCACGATCCCCGGCTATTCCGAAGTCGTCGTTCCAGTAACGGTCAATTAG
>CALDFV010000310.1 GCA_937942145.1 uncultured Opitutaceae bacterium | reverse complement strand
AATATCATTCGCCTCTATCCAGTACTTCTCAGTCGTCGTTTGTAGAAACTCGACCTTCCCAGCTAGTGAGGCCAAGGCATTGAGGCTGGCTTGAAGCATTTGAGCGTCTGAAGGGTAGTCGGTATCTCCATTATTGATCGAGAACGAACCGCTGGCTTTGGGGTTGTGCGTTGTGGTTGCGGTGGTGCTTGGAGTGTCCGTGCTTGAGAGATCTTTTACCGCTTCGAGAAGGGTCCGGTAGTTGAAAGGTTTCGGAAAGATCTTGCTCGCCCCAAGGCGGATAAATTGCTTCTCGGATTCGGGACTCAAGTATCCGGTAAGAACAATCACAGGGACTGATGGATTCGCTTTCTTTACTGCCTCAATCACTTCGAGCCCATCCTGTTTGGGAAGATGGTAGTCTAGGATGATCAAGTCGGCTTCATTGCGGACACCTTTTTCGATGCCGTCAGTGCCATTGTCGGCTTCGTCAATATTGAAGTCCCCTTTCAGAACTTCTCGCACGACCATTCGCAGCGCGGGATCGTCCTCTACGAGTAGTACATTCTTTTTCATCTTAGTTTTCTCCGTATTGGTGCTGAAAAGCTTTGTGCCTGAATGAGGCGTTTTGGATTTGCTCGGAGCCGAGCATCTCGCGACCTGCAAACAAAATGGCCAGGGTTAAGCCCGCGGTAGAACGGATTGGGTATTTCGATCCTCTCAGCCAGGTGTCTCCCCAAGTAAGCGAAATAAGCTCCTTAACATGATGCTTGGGGCGGCAGGTTTCGATGACATCCCGATCGTCGCACGCATGAAATGGGTTAAGGCTCAGGGAGAAGGTTGGCTTGCTTACGCTGCGACTCGGCTCGAAGGGTGATTGATAGATTTCGAGAAGGCGTCTGCCAGTTCGGTTGAGGTAGAATACGTCTTTCCGATTGAAATAGCCAAAAACACAGTAATTCAGGCTCTCGAATTCCGCGACGTTGGCTTCGAGCAGGGAGTCTATATCTTCGTGCTCGAAATTGATGGTTTCAATAGCGGCATCCATCACCTCTGGAAGAGAGGCTTGAAGCAATTTATCGTAGTTGGGCATAAAAGGCAAAGTGTTGAATCAACTCCACTATAGAGGAAATCGGCGCTAAAAGCGGATTTCTTTAGCGTTAAATGCCTAGTTTAGGATTCGCCCAGGAGGTTGTTTTTAAGTCTCGCAGAACGGAATTCTTGGCGTGAGTTGGGACGAAGCTCCGACGGGGTTACAGATCTAGTCGCCGATTGTCCTAGTTCGGTCCGCTCACCAAGGCTAGCTTCGCTTTTTCAATCCGATCTTGAGCTTCGAGAATCGCCCGTTCGAGAGTCTCTTCATCGATAGGAAAAGCGCTGTTGTCCATGTCGAGCGCCCAGGTGTCGCGTCCGTCTTTGCATCCAATCACCCCCGCAGCCCAGTTGGCCACCTGCACGGCCCCTGCGAGCGATTTGAACTCACCGGTTTTGTTTGGCTGATACTGATAGCGAATCGGAATAAAGACTTCTTCGGGGAAATCCCACTCTTCAAGCATCTGAGCACCGGCTTGGGGATAATCGAAAACGAGTCTAGTAGACTCAGCACGGTTGATGGAAACTTTTTCAGTCTCAATTTGATTGAATATGTCCGCTATGATCACGGTAATTCCGAGTCCAATCAGAATCTTCTTAGTTGTGCTCCCCAATCTTGAACATATCGGAACCTGTTATTACCGATGCACCACCTGCTAAGAACGCTTTTACTTGCCTTCGCTCTGCTTGGAGAGCTGAAAGTTTTTGAAACAGCAGCGGTATCCCTGTGTCTGCAAACATGGCTGGCTGGTTAATCGCCTTTGGGGGAGATAGGCTGGAATCGGGCAGCATGAAGTGCAGAACCCCACCTGCCCTGGCGTTGTAGTCGTAGGCGGCGATTGCGATGCATGATCCGAGAGAGTGGGTAATAATGACTTCACTCGAACTATTTGAAACGACGGTGTTTCCGACGCCGACGGTGGTGTCTTTCTTGGCTTTACCGTGGGATGTGGAAGGGCCGCTAATGCGTATCGATTACTGGAATTCGAGTGCGTTCGTTAGATCCAGGGGTAAAACCTTCCTGGCATCCAGTAAATGTATCTTGCTGCCCTTGGATTTCACAATCCCCATATGCGCTTCCGTACCCTCGAAATTTCCACGGTCTGAAGAGGGCTCAAGTTGGATTTCATTGATACTCACGACTTCTTCAACCGCATCCACAATAAGGCCGAGGAGATCAGTCGTCGCCTCTGAATTCATGGTTGCAACCACGATCAGGCAAGGCCGATCAGTCGGGTCTCCCCCTTCGAGACCAAACTTGTCTCGCAGGTCGATCGCGGGGGTCAACTTGCCACGGATATTTGTCATCCCTTTCACGTAGGGTGGCATCTCGGGAACGGGGGTGATTGAATGTATGCGGACGATCTCTCTAATCGAAAGGACTTCGATACCGCACAGATTATCCGCCAGTTTGAACGTCAGAAATTTTCCTGATGAAAAATTCAATACAGACGGGTGTTCCTGGACTGGAGTCTTTGTGCTCATGAAAGAAATGGGCTCAGCCGTATAGATGCGGGAGGGCGAGCTTCTATCTAGATCGACTTTAGGGCACGGTTCTTTAGGGAAGCGATCAACCCTGTTGGAAGAGAGGCTAATGAGGATTCAGGAGGAAGCTCCGAATCGAATCTAGGAAGGCCTGACTATCGGAAAACCATCAATCTTTGGGTGATAGGGTTGGCGAAATCGTGTTCCTTAATTTTCTTGATGATGCCCTGCGTAAGACGGCGTTCCTCGGGGATGAGGAGGAGTCCTGACGGGCTGTAAATACCCTTTGCCAAGATCATACCTGGCTCTAGTTCGGCGAGCGTTAACTCCAGAACCTTTTTGGGAAGGTTGATAAGGTTAGAGCTCTTCATGAAAAGCCGGACCGCTTCGGGATGAAAGCTCTTGCCCGATTCACGGATAATGTACTCGAGCGCCTGGTCTTTGGGAAGCGCGCATTCAACGAAACCAACGGTGACCGCCAAGTGCCGGGCCGGTACTGGAATCATCTCCCGACCGTACCCATCCGGAAACCCCTGACCATCGAAGCGTTCGCGATGAGATCTGATAGAATGGCCGACTTCTTCAAGTGTCCCGACGAATCCAGCCAGGGTTTGTCCGTAGACCGGGTAGTGGTGGAGCAGCGTTTTTTCCTGCTCGTTCAGGCTTTGAGGATCGTTCAGACTCTTGGTGAGAAGTTCGCGGGGTAGCCCAATGCGGCCTAAGTTGTATAGCCATGAGCTGACAACGAGTACTTCGCTTTCCCGTTCAGTGAGAAGATCCGATTTTGCGATTTCGCGACAAATGGATACCACGGACTTTGTTTGTTCTCCTAAGACCGGATGAAAAGCCTCGATTAAGCGAAAGCAGATTTCGAGCGAGTGATTAAAGTTCTCCTCCAGCGATTGGTTTGTCTTTTCGAGAGCCTCAGCCTGTGATTCTAGTTCGCGGATTTTTTCTTCCAAAGCTGCATTTGAGGAGACTAACTTCTCATTTAAATCGAGTGTGTCCGCGCTAAGCTGCTGATTTGCTTCTACCAGAGCAAATCGCTGAACGGCGTTCTCAACGGTGGCCAGCATTTCTTCCCGAATCCAAGGTTTGGCTACAAATCGAAAAATCTCACCCCGATTCACAGCCTCAATGACCGTATTCAGAGTAAGGACACCGGTAATGAGTATGCGGGAAGCGTTTGGTTGGATGTGTTTACATTTGTCGAGAAACTCGAGACCAGTCATCTCGGGCATGCGTTGGTCCGAAATGATAGTAGCAAAGTGAGTCTGCTCCATCGCAACCAAGGCTTCGCGAGCATTGGAAAACGCCTGTACGTTGTACTTTTCCCGTTCAAGCGTTTCCTTGATGGCCAGCAGCACAACTGGATCGTCGTCCAGCACGAGGATGTCGCGCGATTTGGAATCGGATGCTCGCATTTTGGTAATTTAAGTTCCTCGACGTCTAGGAAAAGTATTTGCCTATCGTTTTCATGAGTCCAGCGGGTTTGAGTGAGCCGGATACAAGGAGGCCGCATTTTGATCTTATAGACTCGGAAACCGCTTCAACACTTTCGCCCAAGGCGACAACGGCAAGTTTGGGCTGCGGATCCAATTTCGCTAAATCCAGTACGAGTTGGTCCACTTTTTCGTCAAGAGCGCTTTTGAATACAAGGACACCGTCTAGCTTCTTGTCGAAGTCCGTTATGTCTAGTTGAAGCTGATCGCCGTCGAGGTGAATCCGAAATTTCCAATCAGCGCTGCGAATAGAGTTGATTAGGGGATGCCGTGTGATGTCTTCCCAAGCGTAGATGAGTATCGTCGGTGTACGTCGTGCTTCCGGTACTTGAGACGTTGAGTTCCTCGAGTAGGTGGCGTTTGAAACGGGTATCGTCTCATTCAGGTTGGTAAGCGGCAGTTCAAGTAGAATGCGAGTTCCCTCTCCTTCCTCAGAAAATATCGACAGACTCCCTCCCAGATCTTTGGCAAACCGCTCGACGATAAAGAGTCCCATGCCTGCGTGGGCACTGCGGTCTTTCGTTGAATAGAAAGGCTTTCTAACAAGTGTTAGTGTCTGGCTGTCAATGCCTCGCCCGTCATCGCTAAATTCAATTACTGCGCTTGGAACTCCAATATTCGAGTCTGAGGGATCGACTGAACGGCATCGAATTCTCACGGAAGGCTTGTCGACCGCCGCATCACTAGCGTTTGAAGCCAGGTGAATTAGGGCCTGTCGAAAGCGATTTGCGTCGAGGCGTACCGGTAGCGATTCATCGCTCAACTCGAACTGAAGATCCACTGTTTTGGGGAGGATGGCGAGAAGGTAGTCACGTTGTTCTTCGATCAGTTTGCCTATGTCGAAGTAGCTTTCCTCTCCTTCGTTCATGGTGGTGAGGGCCCTGATTTTCTGGGTAATCTTTTGTGCGCGTATCGAGCTATCTCTAATATGGACCATGGCCTCAGTCATGGTCGCGGCATCGGAACCTGGTATTGCATACAGTTCGCTCAAAGAGTAGATCCCCGCGATCATATTATTGAAATCGTGGAGAAAACGGCGGCTCGCGATGGAGGAGACTTCTTTCCATGAGCGCTTGACCAGTGTATCCATCGTTCGGATCCGAAAAGTATTGTCGATGACTCGGCCAACGAACCCGACGAGTTCGTTTTCCCGAGCGTAGAGAGCAGCAAGATAGTCTCTGATCGGAGTTGGCTCCCCGTCGCTGCTTATTAGGACGTGATAGTCGACAACGACTTCCTCCCTTTTGGAAACGACTTTCTGAATGGCGTCGATGTATGCCATGCGATCTTCCTCGCAGATGATCTGCAACCAGGAAGTCCCGCCTTCTGATTGCAGATAGGCTTCCTCGGGCAGGTAGGAGCGCCCTTTTCCCGAAAGGTATCGAATTTCCAAGTTGTTGGAGTCGATCGCGTAGCATGCTCCGGGACCGTATTCCAGGATTTGGCCTGTTTGGATATTGGCTTTTTCCAGATTTTGAAGGTCAGCAATCGCCTCGCAAAGACTTGTATGCCTCAAAGATTCTTCTGGGGGCGTCGTTTTCAATAGGGTTTTGATAGTTAACCAAACGAGGGAAGCGAGTCGATTTTTAATTCTTACTAGAATGTTTCACGGAGTAGCGGGACAGGCTAATCCAGATCCCTATTCCCGTTTCTGCCGAGAGAGGATGGGGACTTGCATCCCCTAAAGTCGTTTTGAAAAAGTACCTCTGTCCCGATCAGCCGTATGCATTTTACGTTCTTTTATTAGGCCGGACGCCATCCTTGTGAGATCTGGGACCGTAGTTATCTGTCATATTGTTGGAATGTTATTGCCCTGGTGCTCGAACTTCGAACGTTTTAGGTCGTAATCATTGTGTGTATCCTTTGATTGGCTCTAGACCCGTTTCACGACCATAATGTCTACCATAAACACGTTTAAACTCCCTGAAACAAAGAGAGGCGCTCGTATTCGAGAGCTCCTTGCCAATCGATTGCTTTTTTTAGACGGGGCGATGGGCACGATGATCCAGAGGTACAAGTTGGAAGAGTCGGATTTCCGAAAGGGGCATTTCGAGGAGCATCCCATAGATCTGAAGGGAAACAACGAATTGCTGGTATACACCCGGCCAGACATTATTCTCAAAACTCATAAGGAGTTCCTCGCTGCGGGTTCGGATATCATCGAGACGAATACGTTTAGTTCGACGCGAATCGCTCAGGCCGACTACGAATTGGAAGGTATCGTTTACGATCAGAATTTGAAGGCCGCTCAACTGGCAAGGCAAGCGATCGACGAATTTGTATCCGAGAACCCGGAAAGGGAGTGCTTTGTCGCAGGCGCTCTTGGGCCAACAAACCGTACTGCATCACTATCTCCGGATGTAAACCGGCCAGAGTATCGAGCCGTTACATTTGACGAACTCAAAGAGGCTTACGGGGAGCAAATCCGTGCTCTGGTCGAAGGGGGAGTGGATCTCTTGTTGGCCGAGACTACATTTGATACGCTGAACCTGAAGGCGTGTATATTCGCTCTGGAATCATTTTTCGAAGAACGAGGGGAAAGATTGCCGGTTATGCTGAGCGTCACCATAACTGATGCTTCTGGCCGTACTCTATCCGGGCAGACTATTGAGGCTTTCTGGAATTCTGTCGCTCATGCGAAACCCTTAAGTGTCGGCATCAATTGCGCGTTGGGAGCGAGTGACATGAGACCCTATATCGAGTCTCTTTCTCGCGCCGCTAATTGTTACATCTCGTGCTATCCAAATGCGGGACTACCCAATCCTCTCAGTGAAACGGGTTATGATGAACTGCCGGACGAGACAGCAAAGTTTCTCGAGGATTTCGCTTCTAGCGGTTTTGTTAACATTATTGGCGGTTGTTGCGGGACAACTCCTGACCACATTGCAGCGATAGTGCGGGAAGCGAAAGACTACTCCCCGAGACATCTCCCTGAGATAGAACCGGCTCTTAGGATAAGTGGTCTGGAGCCCTTTGAGGTCAGAGGTGAGAAAGCTCCTTTCGTTATGGTTGGCGAGAGAGCAAATGTAATGGGTTCTCCCAAATTCAAGCGATTGATTAAAGAGGATAAATTTGAGGATGCCCTCGCGATCGCTAGGCAACAAGTGGAAAATGGGGCTAATGTTATCGATGTGAATTTTGATGAAGGTTTGCTTGATAGTGAGGCCTGCATGACTCGGTTTCTTAATTTGATCGCTTCTGAACCGGAGATTTCAAAGGCCCCATTGATGATCGACTCATCCAAGTGGACTGTTATCGAAGCGGGTTTGAAATGCGTGCAGGGGAAGTGTATCGTTAATTCAATTAGCCTAAAAGAAGGCGAGGAAAAGTTTCTTGAGCAAGCGTCATTGATTTTAAGATACGGTGCGGCTGTTATCGTGATGGCTTTTGACGAGGAGGGTCAAGCAGCGACCAAGGAAGACAAGATTAGAATATGCGAACGAGCGTATAATTTGCTCCGAGAAAAACTGGATTTTCCTCCTGAGGACATTATATTCGATCCGAATATACTGACAGTGGCTACTGGTATTGAAGAACACAATACGTATGCTGTCGACTTCATCGAGGCAACAAGGGAAATCAAGCAACGCTGTCCCCATGCACGGGTAAGCGGAGGTGTTAGCAACATATCTTTTTCGTTTCGCGGCAACAATGTCGTACGAGAGGCGATGCATTCCGCTTTTCTCTACCACGCAATACAAGCAGGCCTTGATATGGGCATCGTGAACGCGGGTCTTCTGGCAGTGTACGAAGACGTGGAGCCGACATTGAAGGAGTTGGTGGAAGACGTTTTGCTAAATCGCAATCCAGAAGCCACGGAGAGGTTGGTGGATTACGCGGAGACCGTTAAGGGAACCGGCAAGGTAAAAGAGGAAAAGACGGAGGAATGGAGAGAGACTCCGGTTGAAGAACGCATCTCGCATGCTCTGGTTAAAGGTATTGTCACGCATATTGAGGAGGATACAGAGGAGGCGCGACAGAAGCTGAACCGCCCGCTCGACGTTATTGAGGGGCCCTTGATGAATGGGATGAAAGTCGTTGGCGAGCTGTTTGGGGCTGGGAAAATGTTTCTACCTCAAGTGGTTAAGTCTGCTCGTGTTATGAAAAAGGCGGTAGCCTATTTGACTCCCTTCATGGAGAAGGAGAAGGAAGATGCCAACGAGGAGATCGAGGCGCGAACCAAGATGGTGATCGCCACCGTAAAAGGCGACGTGCACGACATCGGGAAGAACATAGTTGGAGTCGTGCTAGCGTGCAATAACTACGATGTAGTCGACTTGGGTGTGATGGTTTCCTGTGAAAAAATACTGGATGCGGCACGGGAAGAAAAGGCGGATTTGATCGGGTTGAGTGGCCTTATTACACCTTCGCTCGACGAGATGATTCATGTGGCATCAGAAATGAAACGGCAAGGATTTGAGCTGCCCCTCTTGATTGGAGGCGCGACGACGAGCAAAGCTCACACTGCCATAAAAATTACGCCAGCCTACGACGGTCCCGTCGTTCAAGTATCGGACGCCTCCCTAGTTGTGGGAGTTTGTAACGACCTTTTGAGTGCGGACAGAACCGGCGAATTCGTTACTGCCTTGAAAGAGGATCAAGTTCGTTTGCGAGAACGCCACGCGAAGGGTTTATCCGGTGATAAGAGACTGCTCACTTACCCCGATGCGTTTAAAAGTGGATACAAGGTTGATTGGAAAAGCTCTGATATCGCGGTTCCTCGTTCGTTGGATCAGGTTGTGCTGGATGAAGTGGACCTGGCAAGCGTACTTGAATATTTTGATTGGTCGCCATTCTTTTGGACTTGGGGTCTAAAAGGTTCTTTCCCTGCGATTTTAAAGCATGCCAAGTATGGTGAACAGGCCAATGAGCTCTATCAAGAAGCTCGAACGATGCTTGAGGATATTGTATCCAATAATCGATTTCGTCTCCGCGGGGTATATCGATTCTGGGCCGCCCAGTCCAGTGGAGAGGATGTCGTTCTTTACCGTGGTGCATCCTTGGGTGAGAAGGTGGGCCAGTTCCACTTTTTGCGACAGCAGAAAGAGAAAACCTCAGATACCACATTCTATAGTTTGGCGGATTTTATCGCCCCTGAATCCAGTGGGAAAGTCGACTATATCGGTGGTTTTGCCGTTACTGCGGGTTTCGAGGTGGAGAGTTATGCTGAAACGTTCAAAAAGCAGCATGACGACTATCGAGCGATCATGGTTCAAGCTTTGGGAGACCGGTTTGCGGAGGCTCTAGCCGAATATGCGCATAAAAAGGTTCGTGATAATTGGGGTTTTGGAGAATCTGAGGATCTTTCCATTCGAGATATGATTGGCGAGAAGTACCGTGGCATCCGCCCCGCTGCTGGTTATCCCGCTTGCCCGGATCACACAGAAAAGGCGGTTCTTTGGGATTTGCTGGATGCCGAGGCGGCTACAGGCATCTCGTTAACGGAAAGCTATGCGATGAATCCTCCCAGTTCCGTTTCCGGTCTCTACTTTGGAAATGCGGACGCCCGATATTTTAACGTAGGCAAAATTGGTAAAGATCAAATCGAATCATACGCTGGGCGTAAGGGCATATCAGTTTCCGTGGCGGAGAAGTGGCTCCAGCCGAATCTGGACTACTGAAAGTAGGGAAATTTTCTTAAGAGAGGCTCGTTAGTCAGAGGGACCTTTTGAGCTCTGGGGGTCAGGAAAGGTTCAATTTGATCAACGCTCGGGGTGAGTTCGAGCATCTGAGGGCCCGAATTGTGGGATGATTTTGTTCAAAGCTCTAAATTGCGCATTAGATCGATGAATCGGCGGCCCAAGCTGAGTTTTGGCGCATCCAATGCTCAAGAGTCCAAACATTCATTGTAGTGTTGCTGCGTGCTGTGACTTTTTGCAGGAGCAGAAAACCGAGGTCGGCGTTAAGGGGTTTTCGCCGGCCTCACTTTTTTCGGATATACGGGTCAGTCCGGTAGCTCTTTGCCAGTAAGGGTCTTGATGAATTTTTTCATTGCTGGGGTTAGTACCCTCCCTTTGCGGTGGAGGATTGCGAGAGGGCGGTTGAATCCGGTTCCGTTAAGAGTGACGGAAGCGAGCGTCCCTTGCTTCACTTCTTGAGCAACCGTTGCTTGTGGCGCGATCGCGATGCCGGCATCGATTTCCACCGCCCGCTTGACGGTTTCGATATTGTCGAACTCCATGACGGGCTCGGCTTCAATGTTGTTTTCGCGGAATATCTGGTCGACTGCTTTCCGAGTCGGGATATCCGGATCGAAGCTGATAAACTTGTAGTTTCCCAACGTTTCGACGTTTACGCTTGTCTGGCTGGCGAGCGGGTGCTCCGGGTGGCAAATCGCTACGAGGCGATCCTCTCTGAACGGGATCATCTCGATCTGGCGCGTTTTCACGGGAAAGGCAACGAGTCCAAAGTCCACGGAGTTGTGAAGAATGTCCTCGTAGACAAGATTGGAGCGACGATATTCGACTCGGACATTCACCGAAGGGTAGTCGGTGAGAAACGACTTAATGAACGGTGGTAGTTCGTGGAGGCCGATGCTGTAGATAGTCGAAATGCGGATGGTCCCGCTAATGACTTTCTTCATTTCCATCAACTCGCTCATCAACTTTTCGTAGACGTGCAAAATCTCCTTCGCAGTCTGGTAGACGCGGTTTCCCTCGCGGGTAAGTTGGAATTGCTTTTGGCTGCGATCGATCAGAAGGTTATCGAAGTGTTTCTCCATTGCTCGGGCCTGCTGGCTTACAGCGGATTGAGTGATTCCGTTTAGGCGAGCGGCTTTCGAAAAGCTTTTCGTTTCAACGAGATCAACGAAGATCTTAAAATTGTCGACTTGCATAGCGGCGATGTTGAAATGGAAAACCTATTATATTAGCTAATTTGGTCTAAATTGAAAGAGAAGAGTTTTTAATGTTTATTGACTACCACGTTTTCGAGGAAAATCTCCGAAAAGTTAGGGGGTGGATCGAGCAAGCCGCGATGGCGGCTGGCCGCTCCTCAAATGCGATTCAATTGCTGCCTGTGACTAAGAACCATCCTTTAGACGCTGCGCGATTCGCCTATCGATCTGGCCTGAAATCGGTAGGAGAAAATAGGGTGCAAGAGGCGCTTTCCAAGATGGACAACGCTGATGAGGAAATTTTTTGGGAGCTGATTGGGCCGTTGCAGAGCAATAAAGTAAAGAAGGCTGCGGAGCGATTTTACAGGATTCAATCGGTCGACAGAATCAAGATTGTGAATTTGTTACAACGTCATGCGGCGGAGGCAGAACGCAATCTGAGGATTTTGTTGCAGATTAACGCGGGGAATGATCCGAACAAGTCCGGAGCTCTTTTGGAAGATGCTCCGGCACTGTTGGAGCGGGCGTTGAGCCAGCCGAATTTGAAAGTAGATGGCTTGATGACGATCGCGCCGTTGAGCTCAGATCTGAATATAGCCCGCAAGTCCTTCGCATCCCTCAGAAAGTGCCGGGATGAACTTGCGGAATCGTTCAAAGTCGACTTGCCCGAGCTTTCCATGGGAATGAGTGGGGACATGCAGGAGGCAATTTTGGAGGGAAGCACGATCGTGAGGGTTGGCACCGCCCTGTTTGGAAAGCGTGACTACGTATGAGTCGATATCGAGTAGGCGTGTTGCTGTATTTTCGCTCGGCGCAGGGTCAATTGCTTCTGATTAAACGGAAAAGAGCCCCCAACGCAGGTCTCTGGTGCGCTGTCGGAGGTAAGCTCGAGATGGAGACGGGAGAGTCTCCGGTGGAGTGTGCGCGAAGAGAAGCTTTTGAGGAGATCGGTATTGAACTAGAAGATTCCGACTTGTTACTGAGAGCGATGCTATCCGAGAAAGACTATGAAGAAACAGGGCATTGGCTGATGTTCGTTTATGAGATTAAGAAACGACTCTCATCCATTCCAAGTAGCATCGATGAAGGGAGGTTCAATTTCTTCAACATCGGAGACCTTGACGAATTGGAAATGCCCTGGCTGGACAAACTGATCTTGACGGACAAATTGCTAGATCCAGACGGGGAAGAGTTTCATGCGATCCACGTATCGTGCCAAGAGGCCAACGATGCAGGAGCGGTGATCGTTGAAGAGTCGATAGGTAGTAGGTAGATGGAACATGATTCTGCTCGTCGATAACTACGATTCGTTCACGTATAATCTTTATCAATACTTTTTGATTTTGGGAGAAGAGACTGCGGTGATTCGAAATGACGATTTAGATCTTGAGAAAATCGAATCGATGCATCCTCGCCTAATCGTGATCTCTCCTGGTCCTGGCAGACCGGAGAGCGCAGGGATGAGCATGGATTTGGTAACAAAGTATAGATCCAGAATCCCGATACTGGGTATTTGCTTGGGTATGCAGATAGTAGCCCAATGTTATGGTGGAAGGATTGTAAGAGCGGACGAGCCTGTGCATGGCAAGGTTCGCCAGATAGCGCATACGGGAACCCGGCTATTCAAAGATATTTCAAGTCCTATGAACGTCACCCGATATCATTCGTTATTGGTCGAAAGAAGTTCTCTCCCATCGGAATTCCTTGTAGATGCTGAATCCCAAGAGGGTGAAATAATGGCGATATCCCATCGTACAGATCCAATCTGGGGGGTCCAGTTTCATCCCGAAGCGATTCTCACTGATAGTGGACTTCAATTGCTGTCCAACGCTGTGGTTCAAGCGAGTCTATGCGAAACGGTTCAATGACACGATTTGAGAAACTAGATACCTATGTGTCGGTCGATAGAGTGTTGGATTCTATTAGAGACCGAGTAGGCACTATCCTGCTTGACAGTGGTTCTCATGGGTTTGGTTTTGGCCAGTATTCGATATTGGTGACGAATCCCATCAAGGAGATTATTTCCTATGGAGATACTCAAGAAGTGAGGACCGATGGGGGAATAGAATTCTTCAATGGCAACCCTTTTGATTTTTTGCGAAACGAGCTGTCGCTTGGGCCTGAGTTTGAGAATCGGTTGGAGCAGATACCGTTTTGTGGAGGTGCGGTGGGATATTTTTCCTACGACGTTGGCCGCCGATTGAAGCCTTCGAGTCTAAAGGCGCAACCTGATCGTAATGTGCCCGACTATCGATTTGGAATTTATGATTCAGCTTTAGTTTGGGACCACTCTTCGAAAGCGCTTTATGCATCGGCCGATCCGGGCTCGCAAAATCAGGAATCGTCCATAAACAGGCTAAGGAAACTCGTAGACCGGGCGACCGAATCGGAAAGTTTAAGGTCTTTCGGTGTAGGAGAACTCGTCTCAAACTTTACCCGCGATTCCTATTTGGAGCAGATAGGGAAACTAAGGGAATTGATTCGCGAAGGAGAAATATACCAGGCTAATTTTTCCCAACAGTTTAGGGCGAGGTTTGAAGGAAGTGGAATCGATCTTTATCGCAAACTTCGGGAATCAAATCCAGCGCCCTACGCGGCGTACCTGAATTTTGGCGATGAAGAAATACTGTCCTCATCTCCAGAGCGATTCTTAAAATACGAAGAGGGACTTGTTAAAACGAGACCGATAAAAGGGACGCGTCCTAGAGGAGAAACTGAAGCCGAAGAACGCAGATTTAGCGAGGAGCTTGCGAGATCGGAAAAGGACCAAGCTGAATTATTGATGATTGTTGACCTGGAGCGTAATGACTTAGGCAAAGTTTGCCAGCCGGGTTCCATTGAAGTCCAAGGGCTCTATGGCCAGGAAACCTACGCATCGGTAATCCACCAAACGGCAACGGTAAAAGGTCGTATCGCTAAAGGGCGAGGCGCAATTGACTGCATTGAAGCTATGTTTCCAGGTGGTTCCATTACGGGAACCCCAAAAATAAGGGCGATGGAAGTCATTGATGCCTTGGAACCGGTGAAAAGAGGAATATACACCGGCTCGATCGGCTACATTGGATTTGATGGAAGGGCGGATTTCAATATAGCGATTAGGACGATGAGGATTAAAGACAGTGAAATAGCGTTCAATGTAGGGGGCGGAATTGTATGGGATAGCGATCCGATATCTGAATACGAAGAAACCTTGCTTAAGGCTAAGGCGATCTTCGAAGCATTGGGAAAGGGAAAATGGGATGCGAGATAAGATAGTGCTTAATGGGGAAATCGTAGAAAGCGATGAAGTTGCTTTGGGGGTTAGGAGTGAAGGATTTTCATTTGGCTTTGGCCTATTTGAAACGATCAAGTTTCAAGATCTAAAGCCTTGTTTTTTTAAAGAGCATTTAGACCGCCTTAAAAGAAGCTCAGATGCGATCTCTATGAAGTTGCCGTTTTCGGGAGACGAGATACTCAGACAGACAAAAACTCTCTTTGAAGTGAATGGCGTACGGAATGGAATCTTCAAAATCGTTCTCACGAGGACCGATCATCAAGATAGTTGTGTGCTTTATCTGAGAGACTCCACGGATCCGAGCTCTCAAGGAGCAATTCGTTTAAGGCTTTCTTCAGTCATCAAGTCATCGCAGGCATTCACTACGAATAACAAGACGCTTAATTATTTGGAGAACTTGCTCGAGAAAAGACGGGCCGAAGAACATGGGTTTGACGAGTGTCTCTTTATCAATGAAGCGGGTTACGTTACGGAATGCGCAACAGCAAACATCTTTGTGGTCAAAGATGGTCTTCTAAAAACTCCCTCAGACGAATGTGGATTGCTGAGCGGAGTGATACGGGGACAGATTTTAAGGATTGCCCGCGAACAAGGCCTCAGGGTTGAGGAAGGCAATATTCTTCCTGAGGAATGCGTACAAGCGGATGAAGCATTTGTGACGAGTTCAGGCAGAGGGTTGGTGAGTGTTTCAGAAATCCAAGCAGATTATTCCAAGACTTTCGCAACAATCGGATCAAAATTGGTTGTTTCGTTAAGCGAGAAATTGCGGTTGGCGGAACTCGCGAGTTTAAATGTATTCGAAAAATGATGGCGGAAAGGGAGGAGAATGGAATACCGTTGAATTCAACTAAACTCAAGTTGGGGGAAGGTTCATGGTCGATTGGTGAGCAGACTGGCGTTGTTGGTATTTTGAACGTGACCCCTGATAGCTTTTCAGATGGAGGGGAGTATGTGGACGTTGAATTGGCTGTCCGGCAGGGAAAAGACTTGGCGGACCAGGGAGCCGATATTGTGGACATTGGAGGTGAGTCTACGCGACCTGGCTATGAGGAGGTCAGTATCGATGAGGAAATTTCACGTGTGGTTCCCGTTATCAGCGCTTTGTCGACCCAGGAGTCTTTCCCGCCCATTTCTATTGATACGACCAAGTTGGATGTTGCTCGCGCCTCCCTGGGTGCGGGGGCTGGCATTGTGAACGATGTTTGGGGCTTTGTCCGCGACCCAGAGATGGCGGGTCTTGTTGCCGAGTATAAAGCGAGTTGCATATTGATGCACAATGCCAGACTTGGTTGGCGGAGTAACAGTGTTCTCGATTCGATTAAGCGTTTCTGGGAAGAATCAATTTTGACGGCGGAAAAGGCGGGAGTTGAAGAAGATCGAATTATTTTGGATCCTGGTATCGGATTTACAGATACTAGAGATCAGGATATGGCGATATTACGTGGACTATCAGAATTGAGGGCATTTGGGTATCCATTGATGATAGGGGCCTCTAGAAAACGAATTACTGGGGTTCCCATGAATCTTAGTTTAGAAGATAGACTTGAATCCACGCTTGCGACGTCCGTGTTTGCCGCCACAGCTGGGGTCGATTTTGTCCGCGTTCACGACGTGAGAGAAAACGTTAGAGCGGTGCGAATGGTGGATATGATTAGGAAGAAATGAATGGACAAGATTAAGCTAAATCGCATCGAGCTTTGGGGATCGATAGGCGTAATGGAGGAGGAGAAGTCCGGGTCCCAGCGTTATTGGATTTCAATCGAGATCGAAGCTGACCTGAAGCCTGCAGGGTTAAGTGATCAGCTTGAAGATACTATAGACTATTCCTCTGTGTTTGACCTTTGTGACTCATTGATGCAGGCATCAGAGTGTGATTTGATTGAGAGCTTTGCGGAAGAGCTTTCTTGCCGATTGTTTCAGCGATTTGCAATTGCGCAGTCGGTGACGATTGAGGTTCTGAAGCCCGACGCCCCTGTGTCTGGAAGTTTCGAATCCTTTGGCATCGAAATAGCAAGGACAAGAGATGTTTGAAGCCTACATAGGGCTCGGAAGCAATATGGGAGACCGTTCGGGTTTCCTGAAATACGCTATTAACGGTCTTTCAAGTTCTGAAGAAGTCAGCGTTACGGCGGTCTCCTCCATTTATAAAACAGATCCTGTGGGCCCTGTTTCTCAGGATAAGTACTTCAATGCAGTACTGCGTTTGGAGACGTCTCTGGATCCTTATGGTTTGCTCTCTCTTTTGCTTCGAATTGAAAAAGATTGTGGGAGATTGCGCAATGAGCGTTGGGGCCCAAGGACTCTAGATTTAGACATTCTCCTTTTTGGTGATCTGGAGATTGAAGATGCGAGCCTCAAGATTCCACACCCATCCATGTTGGAGAGAGCATTTGTTTTGGCGCCATTGGCCGAGATCCGGCCAGATATTCGAATTGGCAATTGCCTGGCGAGGGAACAGCTCGAGCGAATTGATATTATCGGTGTGGAGCGACTGATTGCATTCGATCAAAGCGAGACTGTCGGGATTATCGGAGCTAGTTCAAAGCCAGATCGATATTCCAACCGGGCCCAAATTAAATTGATGGACCTTGGTCATTCGGTTGTGCCCGTATCCCATAGCGATGAAGTGATATTGGGAGTCCCTTGTCTGCGTAAAATAGCTGATTATTGGGAACCGTTGGACACACTCACTCTCTATCTGTCTCCCCATCGACAGTTACAAGTTATGCCCGAGCTGGTCGCAGCGAAACCAAAAAGGGTTATATTCAATCCTGGTACAGAGTCGATGGAGAGCAAGCGGCAGCTCGAGACTGCGGGAATACTGACCGAGGAAGCCTGCACGCTGGTCATGCTACAAACGGGGCAGTTCTAGCGATCGCTAGTTGAGAATCCATTCGAAGTGGAATAAGCTTTGTGGAATTGCGGGTTACTCTAATCCGCTGTGCAAACTGCTTCAGGGAGTTGAAGAGTAAAGGTTTTTAGACGAGATTAACGATTGGTAACGACTAGTTCGTGGAGGTCAGGTGACGACAATTTGCGTGGAAAATTTCGAAACAGCTGATTGGAAGACTATTATCGACCAATACGGATCAAAGATGTTGCTATTTGCCAGACAGCTTGCTCCCAACCAAGCCGATGCGGAGGACATCGTCCAGGATGCTTTCCGAAGGTATTGGAAATCCAACCATCTTGAGGACGAAAATACGATATCATTGCTTTTTGGAAGTGTTAGATGGGCCGCTCTGGACCATATTAGGCAAAACGAAAGGCGAAGAAAAAGAGAGGTGCTGGCAAGCCAGGATGATCGGGCGTTGAACGACTCCCATATGTTTGAGAGATCTATGGAAAAGTCTGAGCTCTCAGATCAAGTTCAGGCCGCGTCACAAGGACTTACTGACTCTCAGCGGCAGATCGTAGTTTTGAAAGTTTGGGGTGAAATGATCTACGAGCAAATTGGAAAGACGTTGGGAATTTCCCCAAACACGGCTTCCTCTCGTTACAGGTATGCCTTGGCTGCCCTGCGAAAAGTAGTACGGAAGGATTGCTATGTTAACTAGTGAGCAAAGAGAGACTGAGAACGAACTATTCTCGTTAGAGCCAACGCCACCATCGGAAAACTTGCGGAGGCGAATTAGCGACGATATTTCTAGTGGCGAAATTCGGAAAGTCAGATTGTTGCGGCCGCCGGTATAGTTCAGCGCTGGATCGTTACTAGCGGCCTCTTTGACGGTACTAATCTATGGAACGTTTACTTCGAAGCGGGGCCCTGGGCTGGAAGTTAGGGCTCTCGAGCAGGAAGTTCTCTCTGCCCCCTTGAAGGGAGAAGAAGAATTTCTTCGAATTAGCGATTCGAGTTACCTAATAGAAATCGAAGAAGGTCCAGTTTACCTTGATGAGTCGGGGATACCTTTGCGTGAAATTCGGCTTAAGTATTTGGATACAGAAGTGTATCAACGTTTAATTGTTGGGAGAGAAGTCACCGTAGAATCCATTCGAATTGAATTGAGCAAATCGCCGTCGGATTCTTATTGAGGATTGTCTGAGGTCTACGACTGTATATGAATTCTGAGATTAAGTTCTGGGGTGCCTTAATTTCGATTGCGGTGCCTGCAATCGCTAAGGTTGATGGCGAAGATTCAGGTGGCAGGGAGCTAATGCTGGGGTGCATGTCAGGGCTACGGACTCTGTTTTGTCATCACACCTTGGTTAAACGCAAGGGGTCGGTTTGATTGTTGAGTATGTTGATTCAGAGAGTCCTGCGGAAAGATTTGAGATTCGGAAATACGACGTTCTCACGCATTTCAAGGATCAGGCTCTCGTCAATCCCGCTCAGCTCGGAGCGCTCATAGAAGAAAGCGTCAAAGACGAAGAAATCCCGATTCGCTACCTTAGGGAGGGTAAGCAAGGGACTTTGTCTGTGCGGCTTTCTGATAGGGAACGGATATTGAGAGTCTCCGATGATTCCTCTGGTATTCGATTTGTGAGCGACTCTTTAACGGTAGGCCGTGAATCGAAGAATCGTTCTGTATTAATAATTACGCAGGATCCCAGAGGATCGGTAGAGCTTGTCGTGAAATCAGACTCAAGCTGGATTTTGATCAAAGACAACAAGGGCCAGAAAATTTACGAAGGTAATTTTAAGACCGAAGCCGATCGAGCAGAATTGCCTGCTGCGTTTGGAAAAAGCTTAGAATTGATTCGAAGCTTCGAGGAAAAGATTGTGGTGGGGTATCTGAAGTAGACTTTTGGTCTACTCCGCGATGACCCAGAAGTAGCGTTCGTCAGCGATTTTTCTAAACTGGCCAGTCGCAAGGTTGCCGTCGTCAATGAGTGAATCGACCTTCACAAATTCCTCTTCCGGTAAGCTGGGTGACACGACGCCTACAGCTGACGTTACACCGCTATCAAACTGTTCGAAGTCCCACTGGCCGCCCATAGGAGTATTGGATTCAAAAAAACGTTTTGCAAAGTAACCTGCCATCTCGTTGGGAAATGTTCCTGTGGTTGTGTCCGGTGGCCATTGCCCAGATTCCATGATGTAGGTTTCTGAAGCGTTTGCTAGTGTATTAATGTCATTTGCGACGGCCGCTGCTCGAGAATTTCGGGTTACTTTAAGGTAGGTTGGAATTCCCATCGCCGCCAGGATCCCAATCACGACAACTGCTACAAGTAGCTCTATCAAGGTGAAACCTTTTTTTGGTCTTCTAGAGGATTTCATAGTGGATTGATAATTTAAATATGTCAGTCAGCTAAATCTGGGTTGGATCTATTTCTGCAAAGGAGAAGTGGCGCAGTGTTTCATTCGGTACGAAATGATAGGTTAATTAGGCTTTTCTGCGCTTTTGCGGCCAATCTCCGCTAATTCGCGAGCTTACTCTATCCCCAATAGGCGCCAATCTCTAGTGAATCAATGAGCACGGTTAGGGATAGCGGCACCTTCCAAGGCAGAATGACTCAGAAAACTGAAGAATGGAAAATCGCAATACACCTTTAGTTTCCGCCTTTTTCGATCGACTCTTTTATGATTTCCAGCTCTTCCCAGCGCGCGAATACTCGATCGGATTCCACGTCGAGCTCTACGAGTTCTCGCTTTGATGTTTCTGCGTAGTTTGGATCGTTTTTATAGGTTTGTGGATCCGCCAACTTATGAGCGATTTGGGCCCGTTTTTTGTCAATAGCATCGATCATCTCAGGGATAGAATCGAGTTCTTGCTGGTCCTTCTTGGAAAATTTGGGAGGTCGTTTTTTCCAGTCGTTGCGAGTTCCCTTTTTCGGAACGGCTGATCGGTCGGAGAGCTTTTGGCACTTTGCTAGCCAGTCTTCGTACCCGCCATTGTGCTCCTCTACGCGTCCTATGGAGTCGATGGCAATCAAACTAGTAACGGTATTTTCAAGGAAGGAACGGTCGTGGCTGACGAGAAGAAGCGTCCCCGGAAATTCCATGATTTTTTCTTCGAGCAACTCCAGCGTCTCCGTGTCCAGATCGTTGGTTGGTTCATCAAGGACAAAAAGATTTGCGGGCTTGGTGAACAGCTTTGCTAGGAGTAAGCGGTTTCTTTCGCCCCCGGAAAGGGTCTTGATCGACGCGCGAGCCCTTTCAGGGCTGAATAGGAAATCCTGCAAATAGGTAATTACATGCCGACTACGACCGTCGATCGTTACGGACTCATTCCCGTCCGCTATGTTGTCGAAAACCGTGGCGTCATCATTGAGCTGTTCTCTGAGTTGATCGAAATAGGCGACATGAACTTTGGTACCGTGCTCAATGGTTCCAGATTCAGGATCGATCTCCCCAAGCAAAGTGCGGATGAGAGTGGTTTTGCCAGATCCGTTGGGGCCGATGATACCGATTCGGTCTCCTCTCATGATTTCTATTGAGAAGGGTCTTAGAATTGAAACCCCGGAAAGACTTACAGACACATCTTCTGCGGAAATGACTTTTCGTCCCGATTGAGTAGCGTTTTGCATGGAACCGCTCGCCTTGCCGGCACGACTCTTCCTCGCGGCTCGATCCATACGAAGCTGTTTAAGCGCTCTGACCCGACCTTCGTTTCGAGTTCGCCGCGCCTTAATCCCTTGCCTAAGCCAGGCCTCTTCCTTGGAGAGCTTTTTGTCGAACGCGCTTTGGTTTTTAGCTTCTGCTTCGAGAAGGTCAGCTTTTCGGCTTAAGTACGTTTCATAGTCGCAACGAAAGCTGTTTAGTTTCGCGAGATCCACTTCGACGATCCGGGTTGAGAGCTTACGTATAAATGAACGGTCATGTGTCACGAAAATCAGGGACAGGGCACTTTTTAAGAGGTAGTTCTCCAGCCAAAGAATTGAGTCGATGTCCATGTGGTTTGTCGGCTCGTCTAGGGCTAAGACAGAAGGGTTGACTGACAGGACCTTGCCCAAGAGAGCACGCCGTTTCATACCACCTGAAAGGGATTGGAAAGTTGTGTCCAAACTCAGCCCTAAATCTTCACCGAGCCGTTCGACTCTTTGTTCCATCTTCCATTGGGCATCTGGGTCGAGCTCAACATCAGTTTCGCCATTCCGGATTCGCGACAGGGCTTTGCCTGGGGTCCCGAACCCACTGGCGATCACATCAAAGACGTTACAGTCAGAGATGTGCGGGATCTCTTGCTGAAGGATGGCCGCTTGGCCACCTTCGGGGAAGGTGATGGAACCGACGCCTGGGCTATAGACACCGCCTATAGTTTTTAAAAGGGTAGATTTGCCGGAGCCGTTTCTTCCGATCACGCAAACGCGTTCTCCCTTGTCGATGTGCAGGGACACATTGTCCAGTACGGGAGGACCGCTGAAGCTTACTGTAACGTCGGTTAAACTGAGAACTGGCATATCTGACCGACACTTGAAAGCACGGCGTTAGAATTGCAATTCAACCCTTCGTTAAAATTCGATTCTCTCCCTCCGTAGAGCTGTGGAGAATCGTCCGCAATTTTCTTTGACCCGATCGCTCCACACATTGTCGGCATATCTTAAGCTTGAAAGGGCCTAAGAGCTCCATCACTTCTAGAGGTTCAACCGGAATTGTTACCTCTATGTCTACCTTAGCACACACAGGCGTCACTGGACGTTCGATCGCAGAAATGTACAAGCTAGCAGCGGATCGGTATGGAGAGCTACCGGCCTTTGCGAAGCGACTAAAAAGTGGAGTGTTTCAGCCTGTTAGCTATCGCGATTTGTACGACTACGGACTATTTCTAGGTACTGCGCTAATTGAGCTGGGTGTGAAGGCGCGTGATCATGTCGCCCTTTTATCCGACAATCGTGTAGAATGGAATATTGCAGACTACGGGATCCTGCTTGCGGGGGCCGCAGACGTACCAAGAGGTACTGATGTGACAAATCAGGAAATTGAATACATCTTAAATCATTCTGATAGCGAAGTCGTGTTTGTTGAGAACAAACGCCTCTTGGAACGAGTGATTGCACTGATGCCGAAGCTGGAGAAAGCGCGGCAACTGGTATCGATGGATTCTCAGTGTCCCCCCATTGAAGGCGTATTGAATTTGAAAGGACTCGTTGAGAGAGGAAGAGAACTTAGAGAAAAGGGAGACCGTCAGGTTGAGGAGCGGATGAATGCGATTGATCCGGAAGACTTGTTCACTCTCATTTACACGTCGGGCACTACGGGAACGCCCAAAGGGGTCATGCTTTCCCATGCGAATATGATTTCTCAGGTTGAAAACCTCCCATTTCCGCTTGAACCCAACGACAGACTATTGTCGATATTGCCTGTTTGGCACAGCTATGAGCGGATCTTTCAAATGATTGCGATCAGCAATGGTTGCTGTACTTACTTCACGAGCTTGCGAAGCCTTGCGGATGATTTGAAGACCGTTAAGCCGACCATGATGGCGTCCGCTCCCCGTTTGTGGGAAAACTTGTACCTCCGGATTTTAAAGAATGTACGCGAATCGCACTGGATCCGCCGAGGTCTTTTTCATACGGCCTATTTCTGCTCCCGCATGGTCAAAGAATCGGTGTTTTTTTTGCAGGGAAAGAAGATAGATTTGAAGGGAAGGAACCTATTTCAGTCCGCTGGTCTTGGATGTTTCCATGCGCTGCGAGCGATTCTCTTTTTGGCCCCGTATGTTGCGTTGAACGCAGTGGTATTGGAAAAGCTCAGGCAAATCGTTGGGGGCAGCTTCAAGGGTACGGTTTCCGGAGGAGGAGCGCTCCAGCCGCATGTAGATGAGTTCTTCAACTATATTGGTATTCCGGTGCAAGAAGGTTACGGTTTGACGGAAACAGCCCCCGTGATAGCGGTTCGCACGACTCAAAAACTTGTCATTGGTACCGTAGGACCACTTTATAAAGATACCGACGTTCGTATATTGGACCTGAATACAGGCGACATTCTGTATCCGAATCCTTCAAATCAAAATGAAGGTAGAGGACTGAAGGGGGAGATCCATGTCAGGGGTCCTCAAGTAATGAAGGGGTATTACAAGAACCCGGATGCGACAGAAAAGGTGCTCAGGGATGGATGGTTCAATACGGGTGACATCGGGATTTTCACGAACAATGATTGCCTTAAAATAGTAGGGCGATCAAAAGATACGATTGTCTTGCTGAATGGGGAGAACATAGAACCAATTCCGATTGAGTCAAAGATTTGCGAGTCGCCTTTGGTAGACCAATGCATGGTTGTCGGACAGGACCAGAAACAGCTGGGAGCTTTGGTGGTTCCTTCCCTTGAAGGTTCCCAAGCGGAATCGGTGGCAGAACTTTCGGATAAAGCGGACATTCGCGATCAGATCGCCGCAGATATCCGACGGCTCATTTCAAGGGAGAATGGATTTAAGGCTTTTGAGCACATCCAAGAGATTGCTCTTTTACCCAAAGCGTTTGAAATCGGGGACGAACTCACAAACACTTTCAAAATAAAGCGTCATGTGGTAGACCAACGGTACGCGAGTCTCATCTCGGACCTGTATCATTGACTGAATCAAAGGGTTGCTATCGTAGCAGTTCGAACTTGTTGTGTCGAACAAAGTAGAGTGCGGCCGAGGTCAACAGAATGTAGATCCCAATCGTTCCAATGGGATTCGGGTTGCCAAGAAGCATGAGGCCGTATCCGAGTGAGACGTAGGTTAAGCTAATGAGAGCCAGCGTGTATTTTGTTTTCACACCTGCCAGGAGCAAAAATCCCAGTACGATCTCAACGTATGCTAAGGAGTGAAGGTAAGGTGAGTACAAAAAAGCGGGTAGATTGGTTTTCGATCCGAATGTACTGATTTGGTTGGCGACCCATCCATCGTAAAGATTCGAGAAGGAATAGCCGTCGTTATCAAACTTTCCAAGACCAGCAGTGATAAACCTTAGAGCAAGAAAAAGTCTTAATGAGAGAAACGCCCAGGTTTCAGTCGACCAATAGAGAAGGGATCCATTTCGTTGATTGGAATTCTTTGGCATTTTAGCGGGATTGATTGGGGATTGGGTTAGTGCCTCGAATAGGGGAAGGCGAAGAGGGCTTTGTTTCTACAATCTAAGCCAGCCTGATGTAAAGAGTTCTTCTTTGACTGTCTCATTCTCGAAGCGAAACCATTCCTCACGAGTGCATTTACGAATTAAGTACGTAACAAGAGTAGATGTATTCACTATGAAAAACGAATAGAGTAATGCAGGCCATAGGATATCGCCTGATACCTGTGCACTGAAGCTCAGCGTTATGATGGCGAATGCTAGAGGACCATTCTGGATTCCAGTTTCGAGGGATACGGTCCTGCTCTTGCGTTTATTCATCCCTAGAGACCGGCTAAAATAATACCCGAATAGAAATCCGCCAAGCCCTAGGAATATACTGGCTACAAGTATGAACGGGCTGGTTTCTTCAGGATTCAGCATCCGTTCAAGATTACGGGGCAACCAGCTAATTATCAGAAATATAATGACAATAATACCGAGCGCTCCTCCCGTCTCTTCCATATTCTTCCCCCAGCGCTCGCTCTTCGACTTGAGGTACATTCCTCCGACCACGGGAAGAAGGCAGATGAGAAGCGATCCGATGACTTTCCCGAAATCGATTTGTATCTGATCGTTGGTGAAAGGAGTTGCGTAAATACCAAGAAGAATGGGCAAAGCGAAAAGGGCTACTGTTGTTGTAAGCGTGCTCAGGGATATGCTCAGTGCCAGATCCCCTTTGGCGAAATAGTTAAATAGGCTGGAAGTTGTGCCCGATGGGCAGCAGGCGACAATAATCAGTCCGATGGCTACAGGATCAGAAAAGCGGAAAAACTTTGCCATTCCATAGGCCAATGCTGGCATAATCAGATATTGTGACAGGAAGCCCACAATTGCAGGTTTAGGGTGGCGAATCGCTTCTCTGAAATCTCGGATGGAAAGTGTACAGCCCAGGCCAAACATAATGACGAAAGTCATTAGTATGAGCAGATTCGTTTCAGTGGGGGTAAGCATTGGGTAAAAAGAAGGAAAATTGAAAGATGAGGCCAGTCAAATGAAACCCTGCTTTTGCCCTCTGGACTCCTAAGGTTTTCGCACGGACTTAACTCCGATTGCTACTGTGTCGATTAAGGGGTCGAATGCGTCTATGTACATTTATTGGGATTTTTTTGGTATTCCAGGCCTTGGGCCATGGACGCCCACCTATATTTGTGCCGTCTGAAGAGCTGATTTCGGAACATCGGGCGGAGGTTTTTCGCATTGCTCGGGACTACATCATAGAGACATTTCGCGTTAAACCGATTGAGGAAGGGCAGTTCAACCCGGTCAGGTTCAACTCTACGGGAGTATGGGGGGATTACAGGTGTAGGCTCAAAGAACTGGGCAACGATCGGTTTGAAATTCGTGGCTGGGTTCTGGCCCAGGGATATGAAGGCTCGGAGGCGGTTTGGTCGGTCGTTCTTCGGTACGAGCTTGTGGATCCAGAAGGATGGAAGTACCGTCGCTTGGATGAGGAATATGAGAATAAACCGGAGATTACCTCGTGGCGATTTGGCCCTTATCGCAGCGTTCCCTATGAGGCGGAGTACTCAGCCGACTTCCTTTCTAAAAACTAGCGATGTTGAGGGTCTGGGCTGACTAATTGACCATTCTTTTGAGCTGACTTGTCGGAAAGAGCTTTCCAGGGCAAAGCGTGTGATTGGGATGCATCAATGTGTGGGTGGTGACAGCTTTGTCAGGGACTCCTGCCTTTTCCTGAAGATAAGCGATTAGCCCTTCCAACTGCTCCATCTGTTTCGCCTTTGGGCGAGATTTTTCAAAGTTGCCGATGAGGCAGATACCGATGGCGATCTGGTTGTGGGCCCACAGCTTCATATGTCCTCCGTGGAGTTGCTTCTTCCAGCGTTCGCTAATGTATATGTCGCCATTCTTGGTTCCGCGAGTCCCGTTCTCGATGACGAAGTGGTAGGCGATACCGTTTTCCATGTTGCGTTCTTCTCGGTGGAATCGATCGATGTTTTTCGCTCTGTCGGCGACGGTGCCGCTATGGTGAATGACGATATTCTTCCATTGGCTCTGTTTAACCGGAATTTTCGCCAGAGCGTTTCGAACACTCCAAGGAAGGCGGGAGTACTTTCTAGCGGCTTCTCCTGTTTTCGAAGGGATCTTTATTACTTGGCCAGCTCTAATCTTGTTGAAGTCCCGTATGCCGTTGAATGCCGCGATCTCCTTGGCCTTTACTCCGTGTCTCGCAGCGATACTGGAGAGGCTCTCTCCATTCCGTATCTTGTAATCGACAAAGCGGGGAGCGGACCCCGGAATTTCAAGTTTTTGCCCAATGCTAATGTTGTTAGCATCTTTGATATTGTTGACCTTCTTTAATTCCGCAACGGATACATTGTACGCTTTAGAAATTGTGGTTAGGTTTTCACCTTTTTTGACGACGTGAACAATTCCTTCCAGCGATGCAGTAGTCGCGAAGATCAATACCAGGAGAAAAATCCGGAGCGGTTTCATAGGCGGTGTTTAGCTCAGGATTTCCTCGCGTTTCTTGAGTATCTTGCGGAGCTTCTTTCGGTCTTCTTCACGAACAATGTATCCGATGCAGTTCGGTTCACCGCATAGACACGGGTGTTCTTCCCAGTGTTCCAAATCGTATCCGTAATTGAATGTCAGTTCCTCGCCTTTTTTGATATCCCTCAAAGCGATAAACCAGATTTCGCCTTTCACATCATGCGATTCACAATTTGGCCGGCAGGAATGATTGGCTAGGCGAGCAATGTTCCAATCGAAATTTCCATCGAGATCGTATTTGTCGTCCAAATCGAATATGTAAACCGAACCCTCATCTGAATTCACAGAGGATTCGAATTGCGTTATGCCTCGATTTTTCGACTCCTTTTTTCGGATAATCTCTCCGATGTACTGAATGAAGTACTTGTTCTTTGGGATTTTCTTTGCCGCGAAAAGACCATGGCTATGTATGGAAGAGTATTGCACCTTGACGTATGGGAAAACGGTTGGGTTGCCATTCTTGTCGAGGCCGACAAATTTTCGCTGCTTTGACTTCGTGTAGCCTTTGAGATCTTTAGCCATGTTTTGGCTCCGCTTGATTACCGAGACGATTCAGCAAAGCCGTACGATCAACCCCGTCGAATGCAATCCATTTCTGCCCACTCGTAATCCCGTCTTGAGTAAGGACGTTTTTTTCAGGATTTTTAGCGCGGAATGGCAAGTGGTGGACCCTGGTCTTGATTGGGCGCCTGATCCCAAGAACCCTAGGAATGTAATCTTTCAGCCGTGATTCATGGAGTCTCACCAGGTTTCAAACGTTGTCACGTTAGTTTGAGGAGATGATCCGAGGCTTGCGAACTTCAGGAAGGAATGCTCTAATCTCGCAAAGGATCAGGGAACGGGGTTCCACATTTGGCGGTCAATCTAAAGCACGATGAAGTTTCAACCAAGAAAACCAGGGGGGCATGTAGAGAGTAAGCGGGAGATTTGGAGAAGCAAAATCGACAAGCCGATGGGCCCGGGTATGCTATTAACGCTCATTCCGACTCTGATTATGTGCGTCTTTCTGGTGATGGCAGCTCCCTATTTGAAAAGTATCACTTTGAAATTTTTCGAAATGGACAGGGAGGAAGTACTTCTCCCTGTCGAATTGGCGGAGGATTTAGAGCCGGAGCTGCCCGCAGTCCCTCCGCCGAATCCCGACATCGCAATTGCCGAGCTTTACCAGAAGCAGTTCGACGAACAGGGTTTTGATTGGAGAACCCCGCCTAAAATTGAGCTGCCCAAGGAGGAAAAGGAGGAGATAATCAAGGAAATCAAAATGGTGGAGGTGGATTTGCCGCTCTTGATTAATACTCCTGACATTGACTTCGATCAGTCTGGCATGGAATAGGGGTGTCTGCCAGGAAGGCCCCATCGCTCGCTGTCTTTGGGCCCCAATGCACTGCTAAAGGATTTCTAGACCAGATTGTAGTCCCCATGAAGCATCGCCTCCGCGCGTTGCAGGCAGTCGCTGACATCGGTGACTAAATTCCATAAGGTTTGCTCTCCTTCGCCGAGGAGGTTTAGCACGAGAAGATCCGGTCCCTTTTCTTGATCGGGAAATTCATTGGTTTCGCGTATTACCCCGGTGATCCATTTAGAAAGGTTTAACAGGCAGGCCATCTTGCCGGTCGTGATGCAATCTAAAGGAGAAAACTGAAAGCGAATAGGATCCGTAAAGCTGTCGGGAAATCCCCAAGATCG
>CALDFV010000309.1 GCA_937942145.1 uncultured Opitutaceae bacterium | reverse complement strand
TGTAACGAAAGAGTGGATGCAGTCGCTGTCTCTGCAGCGCACGGCCACAGCGCGGGCATCGGGCAAGTGGTCAAATTGCTGCGAAGCGAATTTCCAGACCTTACCATCATCGCCGGCAATGTAACCTCTGGTAGCGGCGTAGAGTACTTAGCCGACTGCGGAGCGGATGCGATCAAGGTCGGCCAAGGGCCAGGCTCCATTTGCACGACGCGAGTCGTGGCCGGCGTTGGCATTCCTCAACTCTCTGCCCTTTACAATGCTTCCCGGGGTGCAGAAAAGAAAGGCGTTCGTATAATCGCGGACGGGGGGATCACCAAGTCAGGCGATATCGTTAAAGCCATGACTCTTGCAGATTCGGTAATGCTCGGAGGACTCCTCGCCGGAAGCCGAGAGGCTCCCGGAGAAATTATCGAGATCAACAACAAGCTCTATAAGGAATATCGAGGGATGGGCAGCCTGAGCGCGATGAAAAAAGGCTCAGCTGCACGCTATGGGCACCTCAAGAAAGATACTGCGCGAAAACTGACCGCAGAAGGGATCGAGGGAATGAAAGAAGTTCGCGGATCTGTGTTGAATATTTTGGCAGAGATGTCGGGAGGGCTCCAGGCAGGGATGGGCTACAATGGCGCCAAGAACCTGGAAGAACTTAGAGACAAAGCCCGCTTCGTTAGGATTAGCTCGGCCGGAATGAAGGAGTCCGCTCCGCATGATGTGATCGAGGTAGCAAAACGCAGCTAGTTGCCGCTCTCCAGAAACGGAGCGATTGAAATCCCTCTAAACTTCAACCGGTCCTTGCGCCGGTCTCAACTATTCAGGTGTTGGTTCGGCAAAGGCTGGAAACGAGCTACCATCGGCGGCACCTTTTGCGGCTTGAAGAGATGACAGGATTTACGCACCTCCAAATCTAAAAACGACAATGGCACTCACAAAATTTAAGAGCAGATTAATAGCGGATTGCGGCATAAGTATGGGTGATGAAGGCAAGGGCCGCCTCATATCCGAAGTCATCGAAGAACTTCGCATCGACACAGGTGAATCGTCGCCCGTGGACGTTGTCATCAAAATCAACGGGGGAGCCAATTCGGGACACACTGCTGGTGGATTGAAACTCAATCTTCTTCCCGCGGGGGTTGTCGACCAATCGGTGACGTTCCTGGCCATCGGAGCAGGAGTCGTCGCAGATCCTCGCAAGTTTTTGTGGGAATTAAAACCGGTCGACGCCAATGCCTACCGTGTCACAGAGCGACTGGTCATCGATGAGCGAACAATGGTTTCGGATCTCACTCATCGACTACTTGATCTCGCATGGGAATGCTACCGGGTGAATCTGATAAATGAAGAACCCCGCGGAAGCACAGGAAGAGGAATTACGCCATCCTACGTCGATGAGGTTAGCCAATTCCAAATTTTCTACTGCGACTTTCTCTATGGAAAAGACCGCTATCATTCAAAGCTTTCCCAAAAGGCGATGCGCGCTTGCTCGACAATACAGCATGTTTGCCAAGTATCGGAAGAAGCATGGAATGGATTCTTTGATACGTTAACCCAAGCCGAGATTCGAGCAAATGCCGATGCGATTGAAGCAGGTCTGTTCGAGGAAAGGGAATTTGATTTTAGCCGTTTCAAGGGGGACGCCCCCTTTACGCTCAATCTGGATGAAGTAATCAATGCCTACTGGGAAGCCGGACAATCGCTGAAAGACAACATCGCAGACGTACGAGAGATAGTCAGAAAGGCCGAAGCGTCTGGGAAGTACGTCATCGGCGAATACGGCCAAGCTTACTGGCTCGACAAGCGGCAAGGGTTTTCGCCCAACGTATCGGCCTCGCACACCTATGCTTCCGAGTTCTTTAACTCCGCCTGCATTCCCGTTCAGCCGCTACATGTTTTTGGAGTGGCAAAAGCCTATGACACCAAGGTAGGTACCCACGTTTTCATCACAAAAGTAGACGAGCCCCACCCCCTGTTCGATCGGCTTAAACTACTTGAATTCGGAACCTCAACGGGACGTCAAAGAATGGTGGGATGGTACGATGCCGTGGAAAAAGCGGACACCTTGCGATACGGCGGATACGATGATCTCATGATCAACAAGATAGACGCACTGGGTCACGACTCCAACTGGAAGGGCAACTTGAAAATCTGCGTCGCCTACGAAGACGAAAACGGAAATCGCGTCCACAGAGTCCCGCGCAACGAGACTTTTAGAAGAACGCTCAAGCCGGTCTATCAAGAATATGCAGGCTGGGATTCTGACATCTCGAAAGCCCGTACATTTAACGAGCTCCCTACGGACGCTAAGGCCTACGTAGCAGGTATGGTTCGAAGTGTACTCGACTCTGCCTTCTGGGGTGAAGAGTGGCCCACTTCTTTACCCAATCTCCGCTATCTAGGGGTAGGTCCGATGCCTAGCCAAATCATCAAAGATATTCCCGATACGCTTTCGCTACTAAAACATGATCGCCCTTTAGCAGCCTCAACTTGAATTCGTAAGGCTTACGTCTGTTGATCACGGCAGGCTGTTCGCAGCAGTCGATAAAGCGTCTCCAATTTTGGCATATCTTGACCGGCCTTTAAGCCCTGCCTCAGTGGTTCTCCCCAAATCGCTTCAACTTCCACTCTTCTGCCAGCGAGAAAGTCTAACAAG
>CALDFV010000308.1 GCA_937942145.1 uncultured Opitutaceae bacterium | reverse complement strand
TCTCGAGTCGTTTTAGGTACCGAAGAAGTTCCGTTTCTGTTTGGTACTTGTTGAATACTTCGTGCTCGAGGAAGGGGGAGGCGCGTTCGAGTGAGGGCGTTATGGAATCGGAAATGGAGGAAGCGGCGGCTTCGAAAATCTCATCGGTAAGCGAGCGAACGGGATCGAAGGCTTTGAGAACCGATACTGCTTCGTCGACCGAGACCGTTTCGTCAAAAGAAAGACCAATGGTATCATCGCTGACTTTTCTTACATTGAACCCGCTGTTCTCGACGGATTGTATAATATCGTTCGCCGTTGCTTGGGGGGATTGTAATGTGATCGTGTCAAAACGTTCACCATCTTCAACCGAGTATCCCCATTCTTTCAGTAGGTGAATGGATGTGAGCGTTATTTTGCGAATACGTTCGGCAATCGCCTTCAGTCCTGTGGGACCATGATATATGGCGTATGTGGCTGCGATGTTTGCCAGAAGGACTTGAGCGGTGCAAATGTTGCTTGTCGCCTTGTCCCTGCGAATATGTTGCTCTCGCGTTTGCAAGGCTAGCCGAAGGGCGGGGTTCCCGTCTGAGTCCTTGGATAGGCCAATGATACGACCCGGAATTTTTCGTTTATGGGCTTCTTTGGTAGCAAAGAATGCCGCATGCGGACCGCCAAAACCCATTGGTACTCCAAAACGTTGGGCGGACCCGACTGCTATATCAGCCCCGAATTCTCCCGGAGGCTTCAGCAGCGTAAGCGAAAGAAGATCGCAGCATGCGATAACGAGGGTTTTGTTTTCGCCGGCTCTCGCGGCTAGTTTTGAAAAGTCCTCGGCGATTCCAAATGTATCTGGATACTGGATTACAATCGCGAATGCATCATTCAGTTCGATCTGACTGCTGAGGTCGACCACTTGGGTGGCAATGCCAAGTGGCTCGGCTCTCGTTTGCACGACCTCAATCGTTTGAGGATGGCATGAGGACGAAATGAGCACTGTCTTCTTGTTGGGTCGACCATTGAGCCCGTATGCCATCGTCACTGCTTCCGCTGCAGCAGTGCCTTCGTCCAAAAGGGAGGCATTGGCGATGTCCATTCCGGTAAGGTCTGAGACCATTGTCTGGAAGTTCAAAAGCGCTTCCATTCTGCCTTGGGAAATCTCGGCCTGGTAAGGAGTGTATTGTGTATACCAGCCTGGGTTTTCCAGGATGTTTCTTAGGATTGGAGGGGGTGTGATTGTATTAGAATATCCAAGACCAATGAGCGATTTGATGGAGGAGTTTTTGGAGGCGATCGTTCTAATCTCAGCGAGCATGTCATGCTCACCTACAGGGCTGGGCAGGCCGTCGATTCCTGAGATCCGGATGTTTGAAGGAACCGTTTGATTGATAAGCGCATCGAGCGAATCGAACCCGAGCGTTTGGACCATCTCTAAAGCTTCGTTATCGGTGATTCCGATATGGCGACGTGGGAAGGTATCCTTCTTTTCCAGCTCTTGACTGGATCGGTTGATCATGGCGGAAGTCTCCTGCATCAGTGGCATGTAGGGCAGAGTAGAACGGCGGAAAGGCAAATCAATATGAAATGTGGGATAGATATTTTCGGGGCGCTTTTGAATGGATGGAAATCTCTCCGTAGGGCTCGCGCTACGGAGAGGTGCTCCGTCAATTTATAAAAAGCGGTTGCACGAGGGGTGCTTCTCGACCGATAACGTCGGCGATGCTGAAAAAAGAGAGAGCTGCTATTGTGGATAGGGAATTAGATCGGCTTTATCCGGATCCGCCAATTCCTCTCGACCACAAGGATCCGTACACCTTGCTGGTAGCGGTGCTGCTTTCTGCGCAGTGCACGGATCTTCGGGTCAATAAGACGACCCCGGCTCTATGGAAACTGGCAGACAATCCAGTGGATATGGCAAAGGTGGAGGCGGAAGCGATTCGGGAAATCATTAGACCTTGCGGATTGTCTCCCCGAAAGTCTCAGGCGATAAGGGATCTATCCCAAATACTGGTCGATAAGTTCGATTGCGAAGTGCCGGCTTGTTTCGACGACTTGGAAGCGCTACCCGGAGTCGGCCATAAGACCGCCTCGGTCGTCATGTCCCAAGCATTTGGTCACCCGGCGTTTCCGGTGGATACGCATATCCATCGACTGGCCCAGCGTTGGGGGCTTACGAAGGGACGAAACGTGGATCAGACAGAAAGGGACTTAAAAGCCCTTTTCCCGATTGAGCGTTGGAACGCGCTGCATTTGCAGATCATCTATTACGGGCGGGAATATTGTACCGCCCGAGGTTGCGACGGGACCGTTTGCCCGATGTGCCGGACTTTGTATCCGAATCGGAAAACGGCGGTCAAAACACGGAAATAATAAAGCTCCCCAACCGATGGAAGGTGGAGGAGCTTTGGGGGAAAGTGGTTTTATGGAATCAAGGAGGGGGAGGAGGGGGATTCGTTGCAATAGAGATCGTTCCAGGAGATTGAAGTCCAGGCACAGATACGAAGGCCTCGTTTAAATTGTTTGCAGTAGATCCAACACCATTTACGAGATTCCCATTGAGCGTTTCGTACCATGAAACGTTACCACCTATGAAAGCAATATGGCCACCATCGATGCCATAAATATCACTTGCTCCCCATTCAGATGCTGAGCTATCTGTCATTCGGGAGAAGGCTAAAGGGGTGGTGGATGGGGAAGCTGTCGTAAGATTCAACGTGTATTCGTAAGAGACAGTTTGACCGGTCAAAGCTGTGTTTAGAGTAACAGACCCCATGGCTCCAGTAAGTGCAGGAACAGGTCCATTCAACTGAATTGCTGCCCCATCACTGTCACTTACCCATGTATTTATTTCGTTCAGGCCCGCACCGGCTGCCAAAGTGGCAATAACGTCGTCAAGATCGCCTGAGCCGCCAGTTGGTGATATTCTTCCATTTGAGTCTACGCTGCTGTTTTGGCTCACAAATCGCTCGCTGTTCTGGCTAGCGAACAAAAGAGAGGCGTTGATAATTTGTCTCAGATTGTTGAGGTCCTTGGTCTTCCTCGCGGTTTCACGCATTTGTGTAACCGTCGGGACTAGAATTGCGGACAGAATCGCGATGATCGCAATTACGGTGAGAACCTCGATTAAGGTGAAACCTTCCGAGCGCTTGGGCGTTGAG
>CALDFV010000307.1 GCA_937942145.1 uncultured Opitutaceae bacterium | reverse complement strand
AAACCACTTCTGACTACGATCGCGAGAAACTTCAGGAACGTTTGGCTAAGCTTGCTGGTGGCGTCGCTGTCATCAATGTAGGTGCCGCAACTGAGCCTGAAATGAAAGAAAAGAAGGCCCGTGTTGAAGACGCGCTTCATGCGACCCGCGCTGCGGTTGAAGAAGGTATCGTTCCTGGTGGAGGGGTTGCTCTTATTCGCGCTGCGAAAGCGATTGATGAGCTAAAGCTGAAAGGCGACGAAAAAATCGGCGCTCAGATAATCAAGACTGCCGTTTCAGGACCTATTCGTTTGCTCTGTCAAAATGCAGGAGTGGAAGGATCTGTTGTCGTTAAGGAAATCAACGAGAGCGAAGGTAACATGGGATACAACGTTGCCACGGATAAATACGAGGATCTGCTCAAGGCAGGTGTCGTGGACCCTACCAAGGTGACACGTTCCGCACTGCAGAATGCAGCTTCGATTTCTGGTCTGCTTCTCACTACCGAGTGTATGATTACCGATATTCCTGAGAAGGAAGCTGCCCCAGCGGGTGGTGGTCATGACCACGGTATGGGCGGTATGGGCGGCATGATGTAGTCAACGCTCAGAGCAAAGACAATTTACAAGCGACTCCCATGAGGGAGTCGCTTTTTTTGTCCGGATTCGAGGTCCCTCTGACCCGACGGTATCGGTTTGGTTGAATTTTGTGATTACCCTCGTTGAAGTGGCGTAGCTCACTTCATTAAACCAGAGGGAGTACTCAAGATGAACAGATTGAGATACTAGCCCTGTTTGCTCTTGTAGGGCGAGTTGGCGCAAATATTCGATGTTGGGATAGGCGGTTGTGCGTCAGAATCTTGTGAAAGGGAGCTTTTGGCGGAAAACGATGTCTAAATGTAAAACCGAATGAAGATTGCCTTCGTTATTTATATGTAGGTCGCAACGGAGGGGATTGATTCGGTTGCCAATTGAAAAAGGAGGGGAAATGGAAAAAGTTTTAGTTGTCGATGACGAGCCGATGATTCGATCTATGATGGATCATGCTTTGACGATGAGGGGGTATTCGGTCACGGAGGCAGAGACAGTCGCGGAAGCGCTGACTTTGGTAGAAGAGGAGGAAGAGAAATTTGACGCTTTGGTGACAGACTATAATTTGGAAGATGGTACCGGATTCGACTTGATGCGGGTGATTAGGTCGCAGGAAAGGGAAACTCCAGTGATATTAATGACAGGGAGTATGAAGATTACTCGACAGGATAGTTTTCGAAAGGGGTTCTCGGCATATTTTCACAAGCCATTTAGTTGTATAGAGCTAGGGAGAAAACTGGATCGATTGTTGGGCAAGTAGTGGAAAATCACTAGTGTGTGATCAGGTGTCATTGCCTGGAAAGACCGATCGTATAAGTTAATGGGATACAATCAGCGGAGACCCGATACAGGGGGACCGTTTGCGTGGGGGGCCGTGTGCGCGAAGATGTTTGGGGAAACCTGAACATCCCGGATTTTGTTCGTGATTTCTGAGTAAAGCTCCACAACACTGTGGAGCGTTATGAATTCTGCCAAACAACTCTTTGCTGCTCTACTGCTCGTAACCGTCTGTGGTTGCGCTAAGACGATAGGGCAGTCTCCAGGGCCCGCGTTGAAAGTTTCGGGGGATATCCACGTAGCGGTGCCAAACGCGGCAATGGGCAAGGAGTACATGATGTCGACTTCAGTCATTCCCCAGGCTGGCTCCGTTACGGGAAGAGGACTCCTCGGAAGGGTTGTCACGTTTGAGCGCTACGATGATGGAGTCGACTTATATGAATCGACCCAAGGGCATGTGGTTACGGAAGACTTACCGGCTCGTCGACTATTGGCTACATTTCCAATTGTATCTGAAAGCAACGGCGAAGTCGTGATCGATTTCAACCAAGGAATGCGCCGCCTTTTGTATCAGGGCTGGTATTCTAATAGCAGGCGATTTGACCCCAGTGTTCTCGAAAGAACCGCAGAGCTGCCTCAGGCCAGAGTTTTTGGGGTCTCTTCGGAAAACGGTAGATTGGTAATACGACAGACCGTTCAGGCGCGAAATCGCGCAGCTGACCAAAACCGGGAAACAAGACTAGAACTACGGTACTTCATCGCCCCTTACCAGCGAAGTGATTTCGAGGCTAAAGAGATGAATCCGATCGAAACACGTTATGCCCGTTTTTGGGAAACTCAGCCTCACCTTGAACTGACTACCGGGCGACAGTCTGTCAAAATGGGGAGATTCGACGATTCGGATCCTATCGTTTTTCACTACAGTGCGAATACTCCGAGTGAATACGAAGAAGCCGTTAGGGAGGGGATCCTTTATTGGAATCGCGCTTTCGGTGAGAATATAGTGCAAGCCAGGAAAGCGCCTGAAGGAGTCACTGCTCCAAATGCTCAGTACAATGTAGTTCAGTGGGTTCCTTGGGATAATGCAGGATTTGCCTATGCGGATGCGCTTCTTGATCCCCGAACAGGCCAAACGATGCACGGACAGGCATTTATGACGAGTGTGTTTGGCATCGGAGGCAAAGCGCGGGCGCGAGCTCTGATTCGGGCGATGGTGGAGATTATTGATGAATCCGAAAATTCGGATGAAGATGATAGCGAGGAGTATCCGTTATTTGGGTTTCGATCTGTGTGTCGCATCGATCCGGTTGAATTTGCTAAACAGCTTTCTACGGGACTAGAGGAATTATTGGCAGATCCTGAGCTCACTGACGAAGCGGTATTGAAGCTTTCTCAAGACTATGTGAGAGAGGTCACCGCCCATGAGATTGGGCACGTCTTGGGCTTGCGTCACAATTTTGCGGGAAGTCTTGATGCGACGCTAAGTCCCAAGGAGCTTGATCAGTTCATTAAGGATTATATTTCCGGAGAGGATCTGGAGAAATATGGGGACCGTACGACTTCTAGCTCCAGTATGGAGTACACCGATTTTAAGGCCGCCGTTTTCATCGGCTGGAAGATGAGAACGCAGGAAGAGCCATTAACGCATGACAAGGGAGCGATTCGCTGGGGGTACTTTGACGATAAGGAAGTCGTAGAGGGTAAAATGTTGTTCGGAACAGACTCGGATGCGAATGTCTTTGGAGATGTTAATCGATTCGACTATGGAGTCGATCCGCTTGTGGCCATGTACCAACAGGTTTCAGGGCAGATTCGATATTTGCCGAATAGTGTCATAGAAACATTCATACGGGCTCGAGCGCCCCAGGATCCCCGCGATCGGCAGCCGCTGGAAACAGTCAATTTGAGTGTGAAGTCTTATGCTTCCCGTATCGGGTCTTCATTCAAGGGGATCTTGTCGTGGTACAAGTCAGAAACTCGGTCTCGGCGCGTTGAGAATGCATTCGAATTTATAGGTGAGTTAAATGAGGACGAGCGTTACCGGGCCCATTGGGAATACCTCAATACGCAATTGAAGGAATTGGGTGGAATCGATCGAATTGGGTTCTCCTACCTACCTGTAGATTTGAAGTTGGAACTCAAGGATGAGCCAGAAACGGTAACACCCGCTCCAAAGATTGATGCTGACGGTATGTCGAAGAAGCTAGAAGAGCTTTTAGACACGGATACGTATTCAACTTTTGTTGGTTTGGATGACGAAACCTACACTTGGACGGAAGAGGAAAAGGCAGTTATCTTGAAACAAGGCAAAGCGTTGTTTTCCGAGTTGGAAGAAGCAGTGCTTTTAAACATACTTACTCATCTTGAAAAGGCCCCTCGTGATTTAGGAAACAAGGCCACGGGAGGACTCACCAATGAAGATGTGGTGGCAAAACTGGAAACGAGAATAGTCGAATTGGCTCGGTCTGTATTAACAGCTAAGAATGAAAAGGCTCGTATTCGGGGAAAGGTAGACAAGGCGTTTGTCGAAGTAATCGATTACAAGTATGAGAATGAGACCCGTATTGCCGCAGCGAAGGCTTTGAATGACAAAACAGGCTCCTTTCCGTCCTGGTCGAAGGAGGCAAAGGAAAAGCTTCACGAGGAATTGAAAAAGTCAGTAGAGGAATCCCTCAATATCGGTCACTTCAAGGAGTTCGAGGATTCGCTGCTTTCCCGCTCTCTGAGGGAGTGGTATCTGCAGCAGCAGGAAATCTTGAAGCTGCTCCCACCTAGCAAGAAGTCGTCCAGTAAGGAAAAGCAGAGTTAATCGAAAGGAGTGGCACTCGTTTGGGCGAATTCGCTCGCATGTTCGCTGTTCTATTGGAAACCCTCGTCGCTCCAACATTGCCATCATGATAAAATCGCCTCCAACGAAAGAGTATTTACGAGAGATACGGGACTTCGCTAAAAAACTCGCCCTCAAAGCCGGTGATCGAGCTATGGAGATGCGCGATGGTGGATTGACGCAAAGCTATAAGCAGAGCGTCGAACTCGTCACATCCGCAGACTTGGAAGTGAGTGACTTGATTAGAGATGGGATTCGCGAAGCCTATCCCGAACACGTCTTTTTGACCGAAGAGTCAGAAGGGGCAGCCGCGGCCCGCCCTAACTTGGTAAGTCCAACCTGGATTATCGATCCGATTGACGGCACCGTCGGTTACGCCCGAGGTCACTTTCAGTTTTGCATTTCGATCGCGTTTTGCATGAATGGCCAGATTCAGGTAGGGGTTGTGAATTGCCCCGCGCTTGGAGAGATTTTTGTGGGTATCAAGAATGAAGGCGCGTTCTTAAACGATGAATGTATACACGTGAGTGATACGGATCTTCTTGAGAATTCTCTTGTCGCGACCGGATTTCCACATGGGTGGGAAGAAATTGACCGGTTGGTTGCAAGACTAGGAGATATACGGAAAAGATGTAGAGACATAAGGAGGTCCGGTTCTTGCGCGTTTGACCTTTGTTGGGTAGCATGTGGTCGTATCGACGGTTATTACGAAGAGGATCTCAAAGCTTGGGACCTGAGTGCTGGGAAGTTGATCGCGATTGAAGCGGGGGCCAAATATGGCTTTTTCGACGAAAACAAAAGGGATGAATTGCCTGAGATACGTGGATACGCTAATCTGTCTGCCAATCCCCGTGTATACGATGAAATGATGTCGATTCTTGCCGGGGATAACTCCTAGCTAGAGAATCTGGATTTCCATACCAATTTCAATTTGCCCCGATTTAGACTCGTTGGTAAAGTTTTGTCCGAAAATGACACCTTGTTCTGTCTTTCGATATTGAGCTAAAGTGTGCAGTGGCTCTTGCCCTTGGCGTTGTCCAGTCTGAGGGTCGAGTGTCGTGATCACGCATCGGGTGCAGGGACCTGAAGCCCTAAGGAGGCAATCGCCGATTTTGATATGAGACCAGCGGTCCTCGTCAAAGGGGTCGCAGCCATCTACAACAATATTGGGACGAAAACGGGATATCTCGATAGGAAAGTCGAGGCGTTCGTTTAAGTCATCCATAGAGGGTCTTGATAGAATGAGGAGGGGGTAGGCGTCGGCAAAGCTCGTTTGGTCAATTTCAGAATTCCTGATGAATCTCTGGTAGCTGCGATCGATTCCTACGAGGCGCACATCCTTTTCTAGGAATCGGCTTAGCCATTTAGAAACCGCATCTCCTGCATCTTGGGCGACGACTTGGCTACCCCATACGGTTGCGGTCTTTTGGACAGGGGAGGCCTGTTGAATGGTGGCTTGGATGGTTGAGCAGTTTGGGAGACTGAGCTCAATGGTCCCTTCATGGATGATTTTAACATCGATCAAAGCGAGTCGTGGATGGGTTCGCTGACTGAGAAACGTTCTCGACTTATTGTTCGCGACGACCATCCACCTTCGGTCGCCTACAGGGCCGAGTGGATCGAGCGAAAACGATCTCACGTCAACTGGGCGGCACGACTTCATTGGGTATAAATGCAATGAGGATACGAAGGGCATTCCGGGTATTCCTTTCGTCGGACGGTTGCTCTGGTCCCGCGGTGACGTCGCCAGCCGGCGAAATACTAGCCTAGCTTTGCCTTGAGGGCTTTGACCACATTACTCGGAACAAATTCGCTTACGTCTGCTCCGTACTCGGCCACTTGCTTAACCAAGGTAGAGCTGGTGTAGTTATAGCCCTCTTTGGTCATTACTAGAATCGTCTCGATTCCAGGTCCGAGGTGCCGGTTCATGTTTGCCATTTGAAACTCAAATTCAAAATCGGATACGGCTCTTAGTCCGCGAATGATGACAGATGCGTTTTGAGCCTTGGCAAAATCGATAAGCAGACCGCTAAAAACCATGGTGGAGGCCCTTGGAAACTTCTCGAGGTTCTGGTTTACAAGGTCGAGACGTTCTTCGGCGGTGAAAAACGGATTTTTGTCACGGTTTTCGGCAATCGCAATGATCACACTGTCAAAGAGGCGACACGCTCTCTCGAGAACGTCTAAGTGGCCGTGTGTAATGGGATCAAAGGTGCCCGGGTAAATGCAGACTTTCATAAACCGCCTTGATGGGAATCTATAGGTAAGCTTTTTGCAACGAAATGTTTACATCTACACGATTCCCTGTGTCTCAAGCTTTACTTTGACGATAGATAGCCTTTGAGTGCGGTTTCATGAATCTACCTAACATTCTAACACTTTCGCGGATCCCATTGATGTTCCTGATTGTGTGGCTCATGCGGGAGGACTTTATGTGGGCGGCAACCGGCGCTTTTGTAATGTTCGTGATCGCTGGGTTGACTGACTGGCTAGATGGGTACGTGGCTCGCAAGCAAGGGATCGTGTCGAACTTTGGCATTCTCATGGATGCGTTGACTGACAAAATTCTGATGCTCGGTTTGATGATTGCCTTGGTGGATATTGGGCAAGTGCATATTTTCCTTGTTCTGCTAATCCTTGGTCGAGAGTTTATGATCACAGGCATGCGTTTAGTGGCGGCAACTAAAGGGGTCGTTGTGTCGGCCGAGAGTTCAGGTAAACAAAAAACGGTTACACAAATTTTGGCGGTGGGCGCTTTCCTGCTCGAGGCTGTCTTTAGAAAAGACTTTGGCTCTGGCGCTGATGGGTGGACGGTGCAAACTGCCGAAGTTCTGAATTGGATTGGATTGATGCTTTTTGGACTATGCGTATTCATGACGCTGTATTCGGGTGCCAAGTACTTCAAGAAGTATGGTGAACTCGTATTTCTAGAAGGCGATAGATAGGCTTTATGATGCGGAATCCGAGATGGGCCCGGTATTGGCCGACGCACGTTGTTCTTAGGGCAGCAACATTAGGGAGTCTGGGTGACTTTAAGGCTCCTGGAACTTGGGGCTCGGCCGCGGGAGTCTTGCTGTACCTGGTGCTCTTTTACCCTACAAACCATTTTGTTGGAGCCCTCCTCATGGTGGCGAGCTGCTACTTTGCGGTTGGAATATGTGGAGAGGCGGAGAAGCGACTTAAGAAAGTGGATCCAGGTGAAGTGATCATAGACGAAGTGGTCGCAATGCCAATCTGCTTCATTGGGCTCAAGCCTTTCATCGCCGAGGGTCACGGCGCTGTTGTTCTTTTGGGAACGTTTCTTGTATTTCGGTTTTTCGATATTCTCAAACCACTAGGAATAAAGAAGCTGCAGCGTTACTACGGTGGATTTGGAGTCGTTATCGACGATGTCGTAGCCGCCCTTGCCACCTGCGTGGTGATGAATCTAGGGCTTCGTTTGTGGCTCGGATTTTGAAAGCCCTCTTAGGAGGATTATTTACGCGAGTGGGCGCTGATAGCGATAACAAGCCCCGCTAGACCCATAAGAATGGAGAGGGTGGTCCCACGGCTGAGGCCGAGTGTGAGAGCGGCGTCCGGCTCTCTAAACTGCTCACCAACGACCCGTAAAATAGAGTAGATCAGCAAGAATTCTCCTACGAGCGATCCAGGATGCTTTTTTAGAGTAGGGGTTTTCCAGATACGGTACTGGGAATACAGCAGCATGAAAAGACCCTCGAGGGCAGCCTCATACAATTGAGAAGGATGGCGAGGTAGAGTGCCTCCGTCGGGGGCAGTTGAGAAAAGAACAGCCCATGAAACGTCAGTTACCTTCCCCCAGAGTTCGCCGTTAAGGTAGTTTGCAATCCGCCCGAAAAGCAATCCAGCGGGCGCCAAGGAGCAGACGAGATCCGCGGTCAGCCAAAACGACTGCCTGTGTTTCCGGGCAATGTACAGCGTAGCGACTGCGACTCCGGCGAAACCACCATGGCTGGCCATACCTCCTTCCCAAACGAAAAAAACTTTCCAAGGTTCGGACAAAATGAGTTCCGGAGTATAAAAAAGAAAATACCCAACCCTACCGCCTGCAACCACTCCGACGATGAGTGCTACAAAAAGATCAGTTTGCTGTTCCGAGTTGTAGGGTGACAGGCCTTTTTTATAATAGCGGCTCAAAAGCCAGGCCCCCACGAGGAATCCGAGAATGTAGGCTAGACCATAGTATCGAATCCCAAAAGTCTCAGTGAACTGTATCAGAAAGGGGCGAGGCTGATGTACGTGATAGGCGAAGACCCTTAAAAGCTCCATGACAGGTGTATTTAGGATTCCTTATGAGTGAGCGGATCGTTGGCCTCACTGTTTTCATTCCGTGCTAGTTCGCGCATGTCGATGGCGACGTCATCTTTTTCAAAAATCTCTCTGCCTAGAATGGACTCCATTATATCCTCCATAGTGACGACTCCTGCGAGTGACCCAAACTCGTCGACCACGGCCAGCAGTTGTTGGTGAGACTTCAGCATCGACTGTAACGCGGAATAAGCGGTTACGGTTTCGGGTACGAATCGAACATCGTCCATTATATCAACAAGTCTTACGTCGTCGTTGTCGTCTGCTATTTGCGTGAGCAGGTCGCGTCTCCGGACGATACCCACGATGTTGTCGAGCTCTTCGTCGAAAACGGGTATCCGGGCAAAGTGCAAGTGAGGGGTCTTTTTGAATACCTCCTCAACGGTAAGAGACTTATCTAAAGCGGTGACCACGACTCGGGGAGTCATGATTTCACTCACCTGCACCTCGTCAAGTTTGAGGGCGTTGGTGACCATGTCCGACTCATCCGAGGTGAGGCTTCCTTCCTTTGCGCCCTTTTCGGCTAAGAGAATGATCTCTTTCTCATCCGCATCTGGATCAGTTTCGATGTCGCCTTTTACGACTAGTTTGATTGACGCATTGGTCATAAAGGTGATCGGCGCCATCAAGATTCGCAATATGACGAGCGAGTCCACGATCCAGGGATGAAGCTGTGTCCGGTAGACAACCCCGAGATTCTTGGGAATGATCTCGGAAAAAATAAGAACCCCCAAAGTCATTGCCCCCGTGATGATCCCGATGACTGCATTTCCCCACATTATGACAGCGAGTCCTCCCACTAACGCGGTACCCGCAGTATTGGCGATGGTATTGAGAGTGAGAATTGCAGAGATCGTATTTGGAAGGTCGATCTTCAAGTGCTCGAGTTTTGCGCCCTTGCGAGGTCTGCTTTTCTTTAAACCTTCAATCTCGGCGACGGTTGTGCTCAGAATGAGGGATTCCATCAAAGAGCAATAGAACGAGGCTCCGATTGTGAAGGCGACAGCGCCGATAAATGCTAATAGCATTGGTTTAAAGGCATCTTGTTTGGGTCGCTGACAACCCGGATGTCTTGGTGGGCTGCAATACAGTAAGGATCGGATTTCTAACGCTATAAGATAAGCTCATTAAGATTTGTCGTATTTTGAGAAAATTGATGCTTCAAAAAAAGGCAAGCATCCAACGCCGTTCAGCATTTCTTGGCCGAACTGCCCCCGCTATGGACCTATCTCGATCTTAAGCAATCGTTGACGAATCATCGAGCCTCGCCGCTGATTCTGGCCTGGGCTACGGTTTCTTGAAATTTTCCAATTTCCTATGAACTTCAGCGCTGAGGCCTTCTTTATACTCAATGAGCTGGTCGCGGAGCGTATCGTTGGCAGTGGAAAGGATTTGAACCGCGAGAAGACCCGCGTTCTTCGCGCCGTTGAGGGCTACAGTAGCTACGGGAACGCCACCCGGCATTTGGAGAATCGAGAGTACGGAATCCCAGCCATCGATAGAATTCGAAGACTTTACCGGCACGCCGATAACGGGTAGCGGCGAAATTGCAGCGGCCATGCCCGGAAGGTGAGCCGCTCCTCCAGCGCCGGCGATAATGACTTTTATCCCCCTTTCGTGGGCAGACTTTGAATACGAATAGAGCCTATCAGGGGTTCGGTGGGCGGACACTATCGTCATTTCAAAGGGTATTCCGAAGGATTCCAGAATATCTGCGGCCTGTTGCATTACATTCAGATCGGAGTCTGAACCCATTATGATGCTTACTAGTGGCTCTTCCATGATGTTACTTTCAGTTTGCTTTTAACGGATTTCGCTTTCGCTTTTGCCTCTTCCAGAGTCGGGGCAAGGATCGTTATGTGGCCCATTTTTCGAAAGGGCTTTGTCGTCTTTTTCCCGTAGAGGTGAACTTTTACTCCCTCTTCTTCCATACATCGTGAGAGTCCTTCGTATTTTACAGGACCTTCCACTCCGGGTTCTCCAAGAAGATTGATCATGGCAGAGGGCATCTTTATGCGGGTACTTCCCAGCGGAAATCCAAAGATGGCTCGAAGGAGCTGTTCGTATTGAGAGGTGACGATGCTTTCGATCGTATGGTGCCCACTGTTATGCGGTCGAGGAGCGACTTCGTTGACCCAAAGTTTATTGCTGGTGTCTAGAAACATTTCTACAGCCAGCAGCCCGGTCAGTTTCAGCGAGCCTATGACGTGAGAGGCGATGGCGACCGCATCATCCTGGATGCTCGAATCGATCGTGGACGGGCAAACCAGCAGTTCTACCAGATTGGCTTGTTCGTTGAACTCCATTTCCGCAACGGGGAAACATTTCACCTCGCCGTGCGGATTGCGGGCCGCGATAACGGATATTTCCGATTGAATTGGCACGAGGTCTTCTACGACGGAGGGAGCATCAAAAATCCTTTCGAGATCTGCCTGAGAACTGATAATCGAAACCCCCCGACCATCGTACCCTCCCTTCCTCAATTTCTGTACGAATGGAAACGAAAGTGACCCTGCGGTAATTGCCGCTTCGATTTCGGTCTTGTTGGGAAATAGCGTATAGCTGGAAGTGGGGATGTCGTGATCCGAAAAGAACGACTTCTGGAGCCCCTTGTCCTGTATCACTTCAAGCGCTTCTGGTTCGGGCAATACAGGCCGGCCCTCGAGAACCAGTTTTTTGAGAGCATCGGTGTTTATGGCCTCTAATTCGTAGGTTACCATGTCAACCCGCTGACCAAATTGATAGACGTCGTCGAAGTTCAGCGGGTCTCCTACAATGACCTCTGTACTGCAGGGTGCTGCAGGACAATGAAGATCCTTATCAAGGATGTAGGTTTTAACATCCCAATTGCTCGCCGCGAGTGAGAGCATTTTTCCGAGCTGTCCACCAGCTATGATTCCCAACTTGAATTGCGAAGTGACTAGTTTTTCCATGGCTCAGTAGATGAGAGGAATTCTGTGGTTGTGGGTCGCGAACGGCATGAGAAAAGGGAATGTATTCGCCAGTCATCCGTGTCCAACCTTTTTAGCCTGACACACAGAGGAGAAAAACCGCCTGAGCCGTCTGATCGGAATCAATTCAAGACGCTTCTTGATGAATTAAATCTCTCTTCTTGAATCCTGAGCAGGCACCACATAAATTTTAGAAGTGAGTTATATCCTGTCCCTCGATCAAGGAACTACGAGTTCTCGTGCCATCCTCTTTGACAAAGAATCGAAGATTGTCGGTGTCGGCCAGCATGAGTTTGAGCAGATTTTCCCCCAGCCTGGTTGGGTGGAGCATGACGCATTGGTCATTTGGGAAACTCAGCTTAAATCTGCGGAAGATGCGTTGGCGGCTGCTTCCGCCTCATGGTCGGATATTGCGGCTATCGGAATTACCAATCAGCGAGAAACGATTGTTCTATGGGACAAGCGTTCGGGTAAGCCGGTAGCGAACGCTATCGTTTGGCAGGATCGTCGTACGGCTGACTACTGCGATCAACTGAAACGAGAAGATCGGGAATCCTGGATACAGAAGAAGACAGGACTGCTTTTGGATCCCTATTTTTCCGCGACCAAAATCAAATGGCTGATGGAGGAGCATCCAGAGGCGATTGAATTAGCGAAGGCGGATCAATTAGCCATTGGCACCATTGATACTTGGCTCATTTGGAATCTCTCGGGCGGGAAGGCCCATATCACAGACGTATCCAATGCCAGTCGCACACTCTTGATGAATCTTGAGATGCTGGACTGGGACGAAGAGCTCCTGGATTTGTTTCAAGTTCCTCGATCCGCGTTGCCTGATATTGTTGATTCGAGTGGATCTTTAGCGGAGTCGTCTTCGAGTGTGACGGTTCAGCCGATCCCGATTTCCGGAATCGCTGGTGATCAGCAGGCAGCCTTGTTTGGGCAAGTCTGTTTCAGTCCAGGTATGGTCAAGAATACATACGGAACGGGCTGCTTTTTACTAATGAATGTGGGAACAGAACCAGTTTATTCTGCGAACAAGCTACTCTCTACAGTTGCTTGGAGAATAGGAGGTGTGACGGAGTATGCGCTTGAGGGGAGTGTGTTCATCGGAGGAGCCTTGATTCAATGGTTGCGTGACGAGCTCAGGATCATCGATTCAGCGGTCGAGGTAGAGTCGCTTGCCGCTGAGGTGGAAGATTCTGGGGGTGTTACGATTATTCCTGCGTTTTCGGGGTTGGGAGCGCCTTACTGGGATCCCCATGCGAGAGGGGCGATAATGGGCCTGACTCGAGGAAGCTCACGGGCTCACATCGCCCGTGCGGCGTTGGAGGGAATTGCCTTTCAGGTGGCAGATGTAGCATCGGCGATGGAAGAAGATTCCGGTCGAAAGCTGGAAACATTGCAGGCGGACGGAGGTGCCTCAGCAAATGGGATTCTGATGCAAACCCAAGCTGACTTGCTGGGCGTTCCCGTGCGCTGTGCCCGGATTGCCGAAACTACGGCCCTAGGGGCTGCCTATTTGGCGGGATTGGCTGTTGGTTACTGGGGATCAAAGAAGGAACTAGAGGAAGCATGGTCCGAGAGTCGTAGATTTGAACCCGCTTCGAATTCCGAGGATCGGAAGTCAAAGATGTTGGGCTGGCGTAAGAATGTTGCTCGAGTGCGAGATTAGGGTTTGGGGACTGCCGCGTTTTTCGCGTTGGATGTCCCGGAATAAGTCTTCTGGTTTACATGAAGATTGCATTTCCTGAAGAAAGCCTCGATAACGCGGGAATGTCTCAGAATGTGATCGGATTTCACTATACATTAAAAAACAAAGCGGGCGAGGTGCTCGACCGTTCGAATCCAGAGAACCCATTGTCGTTTCTCGAAGGATCAGGAGCGATTATCGAAGGACTCGAGGAGAGCCTTGCAAATATGTCGGAAGGGGAATCGAGCGAGGTTATCGTGCGTCCGGAGAAGGGCTACGGGTTTCGCGATGAGTCTCAGATAAACGTCGTTTCTAAGGCGGCTCTTCCGGCCGACGAGGTAAATGTAGGCGACTTTTTTCAAGCCGGCGGCGACCAACACGCTCCCATTGTCCAAGTGGTTGAAGTAGATGGCGACGATGTTAAGCTAGATGCGAATCATCCCTTGGCGGGACAGGACTTGTTCTTCGATGTGGAAGTAGTGGAAAAGAGGCCGGCAACGGAAGAGGAAATTTCGCATGGTCATGTTCACCAAGCGGACCAGGGTGGCTGCTGTGGCGGGAGCGGTGGTGGCGGTTGCGGCTGCGACTAAGAAAGTTAGGGGAGAGCGGAAAGCCCTCCTCTTTATCTTTCCATGATTTCCAGGGAGTCGGGAAGTGGTTCCTCGCCCTCAAAGAAAAATCTACTCGAAGGCGATGAGTTCCACGTCGAACAGCAACGTGGCGTTTGCGGGAATCGACCCTCCGGCTCCACGTGAACCGTACCCGAGCTCTGAAGGGATAATCAGCGTGCGCTTTTCCCCTTTTTTCATGGCCAAAAATGCCTCATCCCAGCCTTTAATCACGCGCCCGAGTCCCACCTGAAAGACAAAGGGCTCTCCTCGATCGTACGAGCTGTCAAATTTGACGCCGTTCAGGAGAGTGCCTTTGTAATGGGCCGTCACAGAGTCACCCACCTTTGGGGTCGAATCGCCGGTACCCTCCTTGGTGACCGTATAGTGAAGTCCGGATTCGGTGCTCAACGCGTCCGGATACTTCTTTTTGATTTTAGCGATTTCCGGGTTGTCGAGCATGAGGTCGACCGTTGTCTCAAGTGCTGAAACTCTGGTCTCCAGCTCGCTGTTGTCCTCGGTACTGGAAGCTGTCTCTGCAGGTTGTTTGGAGCAACTCGCTAGAATCAAGAGGGCGGCGATGCTTAGGGAGAGGGTTAGAATGGTCTTCATGTTTAGCGATAGTACTTTGATGCAAAGGTAAGTTTTTCAAATGGGAAACCTAGATCTTGCCTAAGATGTGTCGAGCCTAGATCCTGTTGAAATTCCTATGGACGGTGAGGTTATTCAGTTAAATCAGCCAATTGCGGTGGACGAGATTTTGCTAGTGCCTCGTCACAACGCGAAGCGCTATATCGCGAGGGTTGATGGGGAGGGAAATATCGTGGTCACGATTCCGAAGAGGGGAAGCCGGAAAGGGGCGGTCGCTTTTGCCCGAGAGCATGCCGTATGGCTCAGAGAGCAGCAGCGGCTGGCCGCGAGTCGAAAAGAACGGAATCCCCTTCGAAATGGAGACTGGATTTGGTTTCGAGGTTCACGGGTTGAGCTGAAAGTATCCAAAGATTGGGGGCGTCCCGTTTTACGTTTTTCCGAGGAAAGGTTGTTTATCGCAGACGAAGATATCGATCTAGCGCGACCGCTGGGAAAAAAGCTGCAATCGCTCGCTAAAGCGGAATTCCCTGAACGAGTCGCTAGTTTTGCCAAAAAATTCGATCTGAAGTATTCAGGGGTCAGTATCCGCAATCAGAAAACCCGTTGGGGCTCCTGTTCTTCAAGCGGCCGTATTTCCCTAAACTGGCGGCTCGTGATGACCCCTCCCGAAGTGTCAGACTATATCGTGATACACGAACTCATGCATTTGCGGGAGATGAATCATTCGCACTTGTTTTGGAGGCTTGTAAGAGAAGCATGCCCTCAATATAAAGCGCACGAGCGCTGGCTAAACGAACACCAGTCGGAATTGAGCTGGGGTTAGAGCGTTGCAGGTGACGCGAGGCAAGCGTCTAAGCTTTCCCTATGCTTTAAAGGATGCAGGTTTCAAAACCTGCGTAGTCTAGCAAGTATTCGTCGAGGCAGACCATGGCTTCCGAAACGACTCGCGGCATATAGTCGCCGTTGGCTAGTCGTCTTTGGCAGTGCAGTATGATGTCGAGAATCGGATCTACTTTGATCCCTGAGTAGCGAGAGTCCTCCAACTGATCCTTGATGTAGGATTCAAGGTCTTTGATTGTTAGTTGCGTGTCTATGCACGTTGTCATGGTTCCTCCTTTCTGTAGTTGCTGAGCGAGAGCTTGTGGGCCATCTCTTTAATCGGCAGAATTGCCAAGCTCGTTAGTCCTATGACAGTTAAAGAAAGGTGAAGTTCGCCTTGATCGCGCAAATATTTTTAAAGCGACTGATTTTGGGGTAGCGCGAGGGACAGTTGTGTCCCGCGAGAGTTCGCAATAAACGCGCTAGCGACGCTTCATTTCGGTATCGAAAAGAGAGCGAACTGACTTGATCGCGTACTTGGTCAGCCGATTCCCGTTTGATCCGCGACCTTTGATCGCAAGCTCTCCAAAATCGTATTCGAATTCCTTAGTACGCGCTTTTGATGTTTGCGTAAGTCGAACGATGATCGGACGCGTGGCGCCATCCAAATTAGCTCTGAAGTAGTGGACCTTCGATCCTTTGTTCCCCTTGGTCAAATCATAGACTTTATCTCGGGTGACACCGCTGACCATGAATCGTTTTACGTAGGAATCACCCCTAGATCCATCTCGATAGACCATGTCGTAGATCGTCTCTTCGTCACCTTTTTTCCAAACGGCGACATGGATAATGTCTTGTCCCATGTAGACTTTGTCGGCCACCCGTGAGACGCGGAAAGTGCCATCTCCACAAAAGCAAATAATGTCGTCGAGTTGAGTACACTCTTCCACGAACTCATCTCTCTTGAGACCAGTTCCGATAAAGCCGTCTTCCCGATTGACGTAGAGCTTCTCGGTTGGAAGCGCCACTTCTGTGGCCTTGATTGTGACAAAGCTGTCGATACGCGTGCGGCGCTCACGCCCTTTGCCATACTTGTCGATGAGTCCTTGAAGATAGGAAATAGTGAACTCAGTCAGTTTGCGCAGTGACCGCTTGGTTGCTCGAATTTCCTTTTCCGTCGTTTTGATGACTTCGTTGGCTTTGAACGAATTGTACTTCGAGATGCGCTTGATTCGAATTTCCGTTAAACGGGCAACGTCGTCGTCGGTCACCTCTCGTTTAAGCAGCTTTTTGAAAGGCTCTAAGCCGAGGTGAATCTCTTCGATAACGGACTCCCAGGTCTCACATTCTTCAATACGTCGGTAGATTCGCTCCTCTATAAAAATACGCTCGAGAGAATCGAAATGCCATTTCTCCTCGAGTTCTCTTAGCTTGATCTCGAGTTCCTTTTTAAGGAGTCCTCGAATTCTATCAGTTGACTGCCTAAGGATTTCACTGACACCGATGAATGTGGGCTGGTCATTCGCGATGGAACATGAGTTTGGCGAAACTGAAACTTGGCAGTCAGAGAACACGTAAAGGGCGTCAATCGTTGCGGTCGCATCGGCGCCGGTGGGAAGGGTAATGACAATCTCGGCGTTTTCAGAGGTGTTGTCTTCGATTTTCTTGATCTTCACCTTCCCTTTGCTGTTGGCCAAGAGGATCGAGTCGATGAGCGATGATGTTGTGACTCCATAGGGAATCTCGGTGATTGCGATCTGGTATTTGCTCCGAATATCGAAGACTGCCCTAACCAGGATTCTGCCTCCACGAACTCCGTCATTGTAATTCGACGCATCCATAACTCCGCCGGTAGCGAAATCCGGGTACAGCTCGAATTCCTCTTTCCGGAGATAGGCGATGGAAGCTTCGAGAATTTCGATAAAATTATGTGGCAGGATCTTGCAGGCTAGACCGACAGCAATGCCTTCGCATCCTTCGGCGAGAAGGAGGGGAAATTTGACCGGCAAGTTTACGGGCTCCTTATTGCGCCCATCGTAGGATGCTTGCCAAACGGTCGTCTTGGGATTGAAGACAACTTCTCTCGCGAAGGGCGAGAGGCGTGCTTCGATGTACCGGGCAGCGGCCGCTCCATCGCCGGTTAGCGTGTTACCCCAATTCCCTTGTGTATCAATTAAGAGATTCCGCTGGCCCATCCCTACCATAGCAGAATAGATGCTTGAGTCCCCATGTGGGTGGTATCGCATGGAGTGCCCGATGACGTTTGCCACTTTGTTGTACCGGCCGTCATCTAGCTCTTTAAGCGCATGGAGGATTCGACGCTGAACAGGTTTGAGCCCGTCTTCGAGAGCAGGAACGGCACGGTCAAGAATGACGTAAGAAGCGTATTCAAGGAACCAGTTCTGGTAAGACTGGGCGAGAGGAGCTTTGCCATTACCAGCCTCGCCTAGATTCACTTTATCAGGCACGTTTTCACCTTTGCTTTCTTCGAAATCGAAGGACTCTTGCTGGTTGCCTTTGTTCTTTTTTCGAGGGCTCATTTTGTGGAATGCCGGATCGCCTAAGAGGTGGCTTCAATTAGGTCTTTTTCGACCTGAAGGTTTTCTATGATGAATCCCTGTCGCTCAGGAGTGTTCTTCCCCATGTAGAAAGAGAGGAGTTCGTCAATGTTGTGGAGCTGACTCATGGTGACGGGATCCAGTTTGATTTTCGGGCCGATGAATGTGGCGAATTCTTCTG
>CALDFV010000306.1 GCA_937942145.1 uncultured Opitutaceae bacterium | reverse complement strand
CATGGCACCCCCTCCCCCTCTAGCGAACGAGAAAGAAAACGTCTCCGCTTCGGGTATAGGGCCTACTCGATCTCGTAAAGCCAAGGTAATATCCCGACTGCCAATTTCAACCCCGGTGTCTTCTGGCGGCAGCATTTCGACAACGACTTCACCCACTTCTTGTATTCCTGCCACACCACTTCTACCCGGGCGACCACTACCAAACGGATTTCCACCGGCTGTTGCGAACACATCAGTAATAATTTCCACTCCGTGCTCTTCGTTAATCTCTTTTCGGTAAGCGAGTGTTTCCTTTTCGATGCGGTCGATGTATTTTTGAGTCGTTTCGAATGTCGTGCCCGCTGGCATTTGCAACGTAATTTGAACGCGGTCGCGAGCGAGGCGCGGGAAAGAGCTATACGCGAGATGGTCTCCCATAATCACACCCACAAAGACAATCAGTAGCGCTACAAACAGAGCAACCGTGCCGTAGCGAAACTTCAGACAGAATTCGAGAGCCGGCTTATAGAACTTCAGGATGAGCTTTTCTAAACCTTCTGCGAAAAATCGCTGAAACTTCACGAACGGATTTCGTGAGCTATCTTTCTTCCCCAATCCCACACAATGCTTGAGGTGGGCTGGCAAAATCAACTTCGATTCGACCAAGGAAAAGAAAAGTACAGGAATAATTACTACCGGTATCTGCTTAAAAAAGTTGCCGCGGGTCCCTGTCATTACTGAAATCGGGTAGAAAGCAACCATTGTGGTAAGGACCCCAAATATGACGGGAATCGCCACTTCCTGGGTTCCCTTTATCGCAGCCGTCGTTGCATCTGCGCCGCGCTGCATATGCTGGTACACATTTTCACCTGTTACAATGGCGTCATCGACGACGATACCTAATACAAGAATAAAGGCGAATAGCGTTATCAGGTTCAGCGAAACGCCCATGACAGGCAGGAGGAAAAACGCGCCTGAGAATGCGATTGGAATTCCTAAGGCTACCCAAAAGGCGAGCGTCGGCCTTAAGAAAAGAGACAAGATCACCAATACCAGAACATAACCCATTACGGCACTCGTTCTAAGCGTATCCAAACGAGACTTGATACGTGAAGAATCATCCTGCCAATACGAAAGACTGATACCATCAGGAAGCATTTCCCTCTTTTTTTCCACAAAGTCTCTTACAATGGCCCCAATATCGATTGCACTCTGGTCTCCCGTTCGAAAAACATCTACTGCGATTGCGCGATCTCCGTTGAATCGAGACCGAATCGGCGTTTCGTCAAACCCGTCCTGTACGTGTGCAATATCCGCTAACGTGATACGTGTACCATCGCTAGTAACCACCACAGGAATCTCGTCGAAGTCAGCTTGCGTGTAGGCTTGCTGCGAGGTCCGAAGCAAAATATTTCCACCATCTGTCTTAATACTTCCTGCTGAAAGATCAACCGAGTGGTTCCGCACAGCACGGACGACCGTATCAAAACTGATTCCATATTCCCTCAAAGTCGCTTCCGGAACTTCAATCGCAATCTCGTAGGGTCGTACCGCCTTCAGCGTAGTTAAGGATATTCCTTCCAGACTACCAATTTCGTCACGAATAGTTTCACCCAAGCGCTTCATATCTCCCTCACTAAGGTCGCCCGCAATAACGACGGTTATTACGCGTTCTTCAAAATTTCGGAGTGTGATTCTCGGACGTTCCGCTTCGATGGGAAAGGTTCGGATCGTATCAACTCGGTTCTTCACCTCGTCCAAGGCGCGATTCATATCGTAATTGTCCGAAATCGTAAGCGAAACGCTCCCACTGTTGGAGCTCGCCCTCGCATCCATTTCTTCTACTCCCTCAATGTCAAAAAGGTTTTCCTCAAGACGAAGCACAATGCTCTCCTCGATCTCAGTTGGAGTAGAACCGCGGTATTGAACATCCACCGAAATCGTACGCGATGCATAATCGGGAAACTCCTGAAGGACGATTTTATTGAGGCCAGAGTAGATGCCTGCCCCGACTATCGCTACCATCAAAATGTTGGCGGCTACTCCGTTTCGGGTGAACCATTCAATTAAACGATGCATGATGAGTTTTGGTTTTGATTATTAAAAATAGGGGCGGATGTCTCAGGAAAAGCGGGTGGGAAACTCTCTTCTGAGGAACGTGGTATTTGTCAGACGGTAGATACTAAATTAAAGATACAAAATGAGGATGAAAAATCTGTCGGCTACAGAACTAAAAACCACGGGCCCCGCCGCCACCGCCGCCGCCTCGACCGCCTCGACCACCTCGGCCTCCCGTACCTCCAGCAGGCAGTTCAACTCCATTGGCCTCCGCCCATTCTCGAAGTTCGCTCATTGCCGGACGCATTTTCGAGAAGTCTCCTGACTCTTTAATGGCTAGCAGCTTGGCTTTAAGCTCCCCGGGGAGTCCGTCGCCTGCTGCGGCAATAAGCCCATCAATGAGGTCTCCGATACTACCAAAGCCGCCGCCAGCTTGCGGTCTTGGAGGCCTTGCACGAGCGGGTTGGTTTTCTTTGGGTGCCTCTGCCACTATCGTAGCTCCTTCTTCGTCAGTAACATTAACCGGCCATCCCTCAAGCGCGTAAGGCACTTCCGTCAGACACAATTTGTCTCCCGGATCGAGTCCGCTTTCCACAACGATTACCTCATCCGTTTCCCAGGCAAGCTGGACACTTTTTCGGGTCAGGTAGTTGTCGCTATCGACCAGGAGTACGTATTCATTCTCACGCAAAAGCACACGTGGAATCACATAGACACCCTCAAGTGTCTTACCGGCGATTTCCGCCTGTACGAAGCTACCCACTTTGAGCGGAGGGCGGCCTTCCACCGACCCTCCATAAGGGTCGCGTACTTGTGCGACTACATAAATTTGACGACTGCTCACGTCCACAGAACCATCTGTCCGAACGATTCTTCCTATCCACTCGTGCGTGTCCCCTCCTACTGATGACTTCAGCGTTACAATGGGACCCTCCCTGAATGTTGGATTTTCTCCACGGTATACCGAGGGAAGATTCAAGAAAGAATACTGAGTAGCGGTCAACGGAAGCCTAACCTCCGCAAAATCGACCGCGTAGAGGCGAGCTAGCTGATTGCCGGGTGAAATGTATTGGCCTACATCCACATTTTTGGAAAGTATTCGTCCTGCGAAAGGAGCCTTAATCTTGGTCCGTTCCAAATTGCGTTTGGCAGTTGTAACTCGAGCTTTCGCGGAAGCGGTTGAGGCGCGGGCTTGCTTCAGTTGAGGCTCGCGAAGCGTCAACGGATTCGCTTCTTGGCCGGGATTCAATCGCTCCCAATCGAGTTTGGCCTGTTCGTATCGAGCCAACTCCTCGTACTCTCGCAACTCCGCTTGGGCTTGATTCGCCTCCGCAACAATGAGTTCCGTTTGGTAGTCACTATCGTCAATTTCAAGTAGTACATCGCCTTCCTCGAAGAACGCTCCCTCGCGAAAATTAGGGCTAATATTTGTGATTCGACCGCGCACTTCCGGAATCAAGTTACTGGTCGTGCGTGCCCGGACCGTCCCTTGAGACTCGAGAGTGATCGTGTACGGCTCCGGGTTGAGCTTTCGAGCGACTACCTCTGGTGTCGTAACAAAGGTAGGCCGCTGCCTTGGTTCCGGCGCCGTGTGGATCAGGTACCAGTAGACCGTTAGTCCGACAGCCAGAAAGGCAACCGGGACGATAATTTGAAGGAGACGTTTAATCATGATCAGATTCGGATGAAAAATTTTGGAGATTGTACTAGTTTTCGGCCTCGGGTTCTAAATCGAAACCGCCGCCCAAAGCGAGATAGAGGTCGATACGCGCTTGAACGCGCTGGTTTGCCACTTGAATGAAAGATCTTTGCGCGGTAAT
>CALDFV010000305.1 GCA_937942145.1 uncultured Opitutaceae bacterium | reverse complement strand
GATAGTTTAAAGTATGGTTTGGAATGGTCGGGAGGAGGCGAAAGATGGGATTTTCGGCTAGACCTGGGGTACGCCCAACGAGACTATCTATTTCAGACCGTGGACGGTGGGTCGCTCCGCACTTCGGACGAGTGGATTTGGACGGTTGATTTGGAACGGGAATTAAGTGATCATTGGGGGCTTTTCCTAACATTAAATCGTGATCAATCCGATTCTAATGAAACTTTTTTTAGTTATGATGCGAATAGTGTGATGTTAGGACTTAGATTGAAATAGAGTTAGTCGACAAAGAGGTTGGCTCCTCGTGACATTATGACTGATCAAAATGTTCCTCGTTCCCGCTTCCGAGGATCATCCCTAGTGCCGCTCGCGGCCCTAGGGATGGTAGTCGTGATCTTTGGCGGGATTGTCGGTTTTTCCAGCCTCCAACTGCGGAAGAATTTGAGGGGAAAAGTAGTACAGCGCTACGCTGATATTTGGGGTCCGGTATCAAAGTTTCACGTCGAGCAAGGTGTCTCGGACGACTTGCTTGGGATTCTCGACTTTGAGGATACAATCATTTTCTCTTTGATGTCTGCCCAGGAAGTAGACGGAGCTTTAGGCGTCCAAGTTTTTGATGCGGCTGGCCAATATTTGGCAGGGGTGCCTGCTGAAATCGAAGAATTGGAATTGAGTCTAGACTCAGTCGAGCGAATGCAGACCGCATCACCCTGGGCAGTCTATTTGCCAGAAGGTAGTTACGTTGAGCCCGGATCGAGTCCCCAGCCTGAAATTGAACTGAATATTCCGATTCTCGGCAGGGACGGGGAGCGAATTGAGTACCTGGCCCGCTATCTCATGGATGGTTATGATGTTCGGGATGAGTTGAGGGTCATTGACGCCAACCTGACCAAGCAAGCTTCGCTGGCGTTTTTTAGCGGCACTTTGCTCGTTTCAGCAGTCTTTATTTGGTCTTTTTGGGGGCTACGTAGGGCCAATAAGGAAGTGGCTGAGAGAGCAGCCAGATTGGCCAAGGCGAACGCGGAATTAGCGATGGTCGCGAAAACGTCAGCGATTGGGGCGGTAGCATCCCACCTGATACACGGTTTAAAGAATCCACTTGCGGGGATCCGAGAGCACTTAAGATCAAATGGAGAGGATCTAGAGCAGGATGACTGGGCGGATGCCCGGAAAGCGACAAGCCGTATGCAAGCGATGATAAACGAGGTCGTTGACGTTCTCAAAAACGAAGATTTTGACGAAATGGAAACCCTTAGTGGAGAAGAGATCGCTCAGTATTTGAGAAATAAGTTCGAACTCAAGGCGCAGGAAAAAGAGCTGGATTTTGGCGTTAGAAGTGAAGCTCGGATATTATTGTCGGCTCGTGATGCCAATATTGTGAAACTGATCCTTTCCAACTTGTTAGACAATGCAATTGAAGCGGTCTCAGAAGGAGGAGAAGTCGAGACCCGGATAGCCTCGCTAAACGAGAAGGTTGTATTCACGATAATAGATACAGGACCTGGATTTTCGGAGATGGCGAAAAGCAACCTTTTCTCCCCTATTCAAAGCAGTAAAACCGCAGGAGCCGGAATCGGGCTTGCTATCAGCCAACAGCTGGCAAGGCATTTGGGTGCAACGCTGGAGTTAACTCGTTCCTCTTCTTCGGGAAGCGAAATTCGATTAACCTTGCTCTTAGCCCACGCTTGGGAAGTTGCTAATTAGAGCTAATTACGAGATGCAATTTGTAATTCTAAGAATCGCGTTTTTAATGTTAGCCCCATTTTTTCTGGTATCTTTATGCAGTGCGAAGATAGGAGGTCAGCTGTGGGCCTTCCAGGCGGATGACGCTATCTTCAGCTCCCCAACGATAGATAATGCGGGAAATCTGTATTTTGGCTCGATTGATGGAAAAGTGTATTCGATTGATAAGGACGGAAGTGAGCGATGGTCTGTTCAAACGGGCGACTGGGTCGAGTCTAGTGCAGCACTTAGCCCTGACGAATCAACTATCTATATAGGATCGTGGGATAACAAACTATACGCATTGGCAACCGTTGACGGTTCTGTACTGTGGACCTTTGAAACGGATAGCCTTGTGTTCTCTTCGCCTGCGGTCTCGAACAGTGGTGAGATCTACTTTGGGGGTAGCGATGGGTTTCTGTACGCATTAAGTCCAGCGGGTGACTTGCTTTGGGATATCTTTATTGAAGGTGAAGTGGATTCATCGGTTGTTATCGGACCTTCAGGAAACCTATATCTCGCGTCGAGTAGCGGAACTGTGTTTTCAATTGACAGGAGCACCGGGGCCGAGATCTGGACTTTTGAAGTTCCCACCGAAAACGGCGCCTTGGGGCGTGAAACTCAAATAACATCTAGCTGTATGCTAGATGGAAAGGGGGCATTGTATTTCGGGTCCAACAATTTCTTTGTCTACGCTTTGGATTCAGACAACGGCTCTCTCGTATGGAAATATGAGACTGGAGGCGTCATTGATGCTTCTCCGACATTGAGTATCGATGGTAACGTGCTGATCTCTTCACAGGACGGGTTTCTTTACTCTTTGGATACAAATGGGAATTTAGTCTGGAGGACGAGTATTGGAGCGAACTACTATACTTCCGCGGTTGTGGATGAAGTGGGCAGAATTTACGCCAGTTCCTTCATTGATAATACTTTGAGCTATCTGAATCTGGTTTCGCCAGATGGGACAGTTCTGCAACAGATAGGCTTCGCTGGAATTATTGATTCCTCCGTAGCCCTTGGTTCAGATGGTGCTTTGTATTTTGGAAACAACGATGGGAAGTTGTATGCGTATTCGAACGGAGCTCGATTGTCGAATTCCGTATGGCCAAAATTTCGAGGCGGACAGGCAGGACGAGGCAACTTAGAAGGGTATATACCGCCCGTTGCTAACAAGGAACGATTGTTCAATATAGCCTTGCGGGGAGTTCCATTGAGCGGAGAGGAAGTAATCATTGCAGGGTTCTCGGTCGTGGGTTCAGGTAAGAAAAATCTGTTGATCCGGGCGGTTGGGCCAGGATTGCTGAATCAAGGTGTGTCAGATTTCCTTGAAGATCCATCGGTGTCATTTTTTGGGCAAGCAGGCCAGTTTGGAGGTAACGACGACTGGGGGCAAAGTGCTTCTGCTGGAATTCTTCCGGAAGAGATGGCGAGAGTGGGGGCGTTTGCGCTAGACGAAGGATCAACCGACAGCGTGGACATTGTGTCTCTTACCAGTGGTGTTTATACTGCGATTGTCGCCAATGAGGGAGGAGAATCGGGTATCGCTCTTGTTGAGGTTTACAACGCTGATGCTGATGACACGGAAGTATCGCTTGCGAATGTGTCTATGCGTGGTCGAGTAGGCACGGGATCGGAAGTGCTCATTGCCGGATTTGTGATTGAAGGCAACCTCCCGAAGAGAATTCTGATTCGCGCGATAGGGACGGGTATAGTTGCGCAAGGCGTTAACAATGTAGTTTCGGACCCTACCTTAAGCTTGTACAGAGGCTTTAGCGTGATCGATTCGAATGACGATTGGGATGTCCAACCTGAGAAGGAGCAACTTGCTTCGTTGATGTCGTCGGCAGGAGCCTTTGACTTAACTGAGGGGAGTGGTGATAGCGCTTTCTTTTTATGGCTCGAGCCCGGTTTGTATACGGCTATCGTAGCTGGGAACAATGATGAAACGGGTGTGGCCTTGGTTGAAATTTACGATCTCACCGGTCTTTAGACAAGGTTGACCGATCGTGTTTGGCCAGGCAAGTTGGCGTTTGATTTGGATAAGGCTCCCAAAGTTGTTTTTGAAGACGAAGATTTGCTGATTCTAGTCAAACCGCAAGGTGTGCTCGTCGAAGGCTTCAATTCGGGCGAAGGCACCTTGACGGACTGGGTCAAAGATTACGCGGGGAATCATTCCAGACCGCTTCATCGCCTGGATAGGGACACAAGCGGTCTAGTGCTTTTTGCGAAAAACCAGAAGTGGAATCGTGAGCTGTCGGAGCTGTTTGAGAAGAAGAAGATCAGAAAGGAATACTGGACGATAGTCGTTGGGAGTTGGGATAAGCGGACGAACAAGGTGGAGACGAAGATCAGGCCATTGTCGGAGGGCAGGTGGGAAAACAGCGTTGATATAGGGAAGCCATCAAAAACCACTTTTCGTGTTCTTGGAAGTGACAGGGAGTACTCATGGATCCAAGCCCTACCTAAGACGGGCAGAACGCATCAGATACGTTTACACTGTCTTGAGGCTGGCCATCCAATCGTAGGAGACCGTTTCTATTCCTCTGATCGTGCAAACGCCTTTATGCTTCACGCGTATTCGCTCGGTTTTCGCCACCCAAATGGGTCGGGCGACGTTCGAGTTTCAGTGGATCCACCTGAGTTCTGGCATCATTGGCTGAATAGATTATCATTTAGGAGCTAATCGAAATGGCATCGATTTCTAGATTGCTGGGATTGAAAAACACCTTGATGATAAGAGTATGTTACGTGTGTATTCATACAAAGGATGCGATTCATGCCGGAAGGCTCTTAAGTGGCTTAAAAAGCGGAATATCGAATTCGAAAACCTAGCGATTCGCGAAACCCCTCCGAAGCGGGATGAGCTTGCCAAGATGCTTAGTTATTATCAGGGCGATTTGAGACGCCTTTTTAATGTATCCGGGGGTGATTACCGAGCCCTCAACCTTAAAGACAAGATTTCATCCCTTAGCGAAAAGGAAGCATTCGATTTAATGGGAAAAAATGGAAACTTGGTAAAGCGCCCCTTCGCAATTTGGGCTACGGGAGGAGTTGTCGGGTTCAAAGAAACTGAGTGGATTGAGCGCTTGGGGTTTTAGCAACAATAGCCGTTTTTAAGGTTTCCGGTCGCTGTGGCCTAGATCTCTGTGGGGAGCGATTCGGTCGCGAATCAGCTGTTTAACCTCTTTTGCCTCCGGAAACCGGCCTTCTGTCTTTCTTGAGTAGAGGAGATCTCCATTTAATCGGATCTCCAGGACGCCATCCGTTCCCGGCTGAAGGGCAACTTCACCGATTTCTTCGGAGAAAGTGGTGAGAACTTCCTGGGCGAGCCAAGCAGCTCGCATCATCCAGCGACACTGCCGGCAATACAGAATCGAAATACGAGGCGATTTAATGTCATTCATTGCACATCTAGCCCAATCGCTGAGCAACTGAATCGCAATGGCAAAGATCTGAACCTTTGTTAGCGGGCAGTACTCTCTAGTTGAGCTCTGCCTGTTCGATCAGATTCTGGATGTGAGACTCTGGTTTACGAGCTAGCCTCTCAGCGTGCTTGGTAATGATGTTTAGAGCTGCAATACGGTAAGCTTCACCAAGAGTTGGAAAGTTCATTACGTTTTCCAAAAATACTCGAACGTCGTTGTTGTTCAGAATCGCCATTTCCCCGACATGGATCAAGTCGGTTGCACCCTCTGCGACAACATGAACTCCTAGGATCTTCAACGTTTTGGAGTCGGCGATCATTTTGAGAAGCCCATCTTCGATACCCGCAATTTGACCGCGGGCAACTTCATCAAAACTTGCGCGTCCGATTATGATATCGTTACCGTATTTTTCTCGCGCCTGCTCCTCTGAGAGCCCCACGCTAGAAAGTTCGGGAACCGCGTAGATGCCAATGGGAACCAGTTCAAATTTGCTGCCTGGATCGGTTCCGAGAGCATGGCATATGGCTCTTCGACCTTGTTCCATGGATACGGAAGCGAGAGAAGGAGGTCCAATGACGTCCCCGACTGCGTACAGGCCTTCGAGAGATGTCTGGTAGTTGTCATCAACGGGGATCGTTCCGTTTCTTCCGAGTTCGATACCGAGATCTTCGAGGCCAAGCCCTTGTGTGTTTGCGATACGGCCTTGAGCAACAAGCATTTTGTCGCTAGAGATTTCGGTACCGTTGTCTAGCTTGGTGGTTACCTGTGAAACCGAATCCCACTTAATGCTCTCGTACTTTGCCTCGCCGATATACTCACCGCCATTTGTTGTGAAGTGGTTCAGGAACTTTTCAGTACACTCTGGCTCCATGAACATGAGCGGACGGGGAGTTCGGTCAAACATCGTAACTTTGACTCCGAGTAAGGAGAAAATGGATGCGTACTCAGAAGCAATGACGCCCCCACCCACAACAGTAAGCGAACGAGGAAGGTAGATCATACTGAGTATGGAGTCGCTATCGAGTATGTTCTCGTGATCGACTTCGATGTCTGGGGGTGTCCTAGGTTTCGATCCGGTTGCAATTACGATATATTTAGTGCTAAGAAAACTAGAGGATCCTTTGAGCGTTGTGAGGGAGACCGTATTAGCGTCTGAGATGGACGCTCGACCGTGAAAGCAGGAGATTCCTTGGTTTGTCAGGTACTCAGAAATGAAATCGGTGTAGGAACCAAGGACTGAATCGAGACGCTTCATCAAGGTCGAAACCTCCATGTCGTCTTTCAGCTTGAAATCAAATACGTCTGCGTTGCGGCGGAGAGTTGTAATGGTCAGAGCTGCTTCACGAAGCGTCTTGCTCGGAATGGTTCCATGGTGGACGCAGGTACCGCCCACTTTGGGCTCGCGATCGATAAGCGCGACCTTGAGGCCGGCATTGGCTCCTTGGATCGCTGTTTTTTGTCCACCGGGGTCAGAACCAATAACGATTAGGTCGAATTCTTCCTCTATGTTCATATCTCCATCGCCGATACCATGGCCTTTACGTCGTCTTTTTTGTTGAGGAGGTCCTCAGCATCATCTGGATAGAAATTTAGAAATCCGAAAACTGGGTCCTTGATGAGTTCGTTCGCTTTAAAATTGGCGGGATTGATTATCCAACTTGCCAACAGTTGTGAGAGATAAGTAGCTGCGGACTCCTCCCTGAAGCTGGGAGCGGATTCATAGCGCTTGTAGTAGACCGTCGTAACTTGCAACTGCTCGGGCAGTTTCCAGTCAACTGCAACTTTGGCTGCGATCTTCCGATGGAAAGCTCCGACGAGTTGGGCAACGCTTTTCTTGTCGAGCTCGAGATCCTTTTCCTTTGTGATCGTCGCGATCAGCTGAACCGCAATCGGTTTTCCCACTGAATGGAGAAGGCCGCAAAGAAACTGTCCTTCAACATTGCGCCGGCGCTTGCGCGAAATCTCTTTCCCGTAGGAAGCAGAAGCAAGAGCGTGACGGAGAAGTTGGGTGATCTGCGCTTCAAAACCCGGAGCTTTAAATAGGTCGCTCTGTACGGATACGGCGATCGCAATTTCTCCGAGAAGATTCATGCCGAGGCGGGTAACTGCCTGCTGGAGCGACACGATTTGTTCGCCTCCTCCATAAGCGGCAGAGTTTGCTATTCTCAAAACGTGAGAGGCGATAGACTGATCGCTATGGATTAGCTTAGATAGATCGCTGACCTCTGAGTTTGGGTCGTTCGTCAGCGTGAAAACTTTGCTGGCGACTCTGGGCATTACAGGAAGCTCGAGATTGGAAGAATTCAGCCCTTCCTCAAGCTCAGCTGCAATTATGTGCTTTGGCGACTTGGTGGTTGAATGAGACTCTTGGGTCATAACTCTTCAGGTAAAAAATCGATTCAGCTCTGGGTTTTTTGGTCCCGCGCAAAGCTCAAAGATAGATCGTCATGCAAAGGGAATTGTTAAGTAGTTTCCCCCTCGAAAAGAAGAGAATCTCCCTCATTATAGAAGAGTGTTCTCTGAATCGGTTTAAAAACGGCAGCTTTTCCTTCAAAGATAGATAAATATACGGACATCTATCGAGTGTATGCCCTAAATTAAAACGCGTGTGAAATTTAGATGAACTTCACCGTGATTGATTGGCGAAGAATAATCCTCTCTGGAAATCGAATGTTGCTTTCGTCGCAGGCTAGCGAATCTTCTTTTGGCCTAAACTATCAATTGGGCAGGTTTGTGGCGGCTGTCTTAAGTTGGTTTTTGTTATGCTCCCAAAGTAAGATGCGGCCATTTGCGCGATTTTGGTTGGTTCGACCCATTATCTGTGTTGATAGCGTAAATCATGTCAGGATTTGTCTCGGGACAACGTTACATCAGTGAACCGGAACCGGAACTGGGTTTGGGAACGGTAGTCAGTGCAAGTAATTTCCAGGTAGGAATTGCTTTCCCGGCCTCGGGGGTGGAGCGAATGTACGCATCTGATACGATTGTCCTCAAGCGGGCTCGTTTCCGAGAAGGTGAAAAAATTACTTCTCACGAAGGAAAGACGTGTACTGTCGAAGGTGTTGAAGAAAGATCGGGTCTGCTGTACTACCTCGCCAGTGGGGTTGAAATCTGTGAAAGCGATCTTTCGGATTCAGCGAGTTTTAGTTCGCCTCATGATAGATTGATGAGCGGTTTGGTGGATCAGGGAGAGGTTTTTGATTTACGTTACAAAACCTTGAGGGTGCAGAATGAGCTGCGAAGGTCTCCAATGCGGGGCTTCAGTGGGGGCAGGGTTGATTTGATTCCCCATCAAATGTACATTCTGCACGAGGTTTCAAAACGGCAATCACCACGTGTGCTCCTGGCGGATGAAGTGGGGCTGGGCAAGACCATTGAAGCTTGCTTGATTATTCAGCGTTTAAGATCCATTGGGAAAGCGGAGCGTATTCTAATCCTTGTGCCAGAATCATTGATACATCAATGGTTCGTAGAACTGCTTCGCAGATTTAACTTATGGTTCAGCATTTTTGATGAAGAGCGATGCCTTGCCGCGGAGGGAAGCAATGCGGGGATGAATCCATTTTTGGATGAGCAGCTGGTCTTGTGCAGCATCGATTTTCTGGCGGGGAACGCCATCCGGTCTGGCCAGGCGATTGAGGCAGGTTGGGAACTCGTAGTTGTTGATGAGGCCCATCATCTGGAATGGGCTCCCGATTCCCAGAGCTCTGAATACGAGCTTGTAGACTTGCTGGCACGGGATAGCCCTGGGCTGCTTTTGTTGACAGCTACGCCTACACAGTTGGGACTCGAGGGTCACTTTGCCCGCCTTCGTTTGCTGGATCCGAATCGTTACAGTGACTTGGAAGCTTTTAAGAACGAGATGGAAGGTTTTGAGTCGGTGGCGAGAGTGGCTGGGAAGATCGTTGACGAGGTCGCACTGTCTACGGCGGATCGATCTGCCTTGAAACTGATTTTCGTTAAGGACCTAGACGGCCTCGAAAAGCGGTTGGCGGACCTTGAAAGCGGAAAGCGAGGAGCCAAGGACGTTTTATTGAAAGCATTGCTGGACGAACATGGAACGGGTCGGGTTGTGTTTCGGAATTCCCGGGCAAACATGACAGGGTTCCCCAAAAGAATGTACTGCCCAGCTCCTCTTAATCCCACTGGTGACTCAAATGCGCTACTCAGCAGATTGGCGAAGGAATTTGAAGCGGAGTTCAATGACAACGAACATGAAATTCGGTACCAGTTTAAGGATGACCCTAGGCTGGAATGGCTGGTGTCTTTTTTAAAGGGGAAACGTAACGCCAAGATACTGTTGATATGCAAGTCGAAGCGGAAAGTACTAGCGATCGAATCCGCGCTGCAGGAAAAGCTTAACGTTAAGATTGCGTTGTTTCATGAGGAGCTGCCGCTAGTTCAACGAGACCGGAATGCGGCCTGGTTTGCGGAACCAGAAGGCGCGAGGATTCTGCTTTGCTCAGAGATTGGCAGCGAGGGGAGAAATTTCCAGTTCGCTCATCATCTCGTCTTATTTGATATACCAGCCAACCCAGGACTTCTTGAACAGCGCATAGGAAGGTTGGACCGTATCGGCCAAACGGCTACGATTCAGATTCATGTGCCTTATATTGTGGGGAGCGCGCAGGAGTTTGTCGCAGACTGGTTTCATCAAGGTTTGGACGCTTTCGAAGTTTGCGCTCATGGCAGCGTTGAGTACCAGGAGGTGTTCAGTGCACGGTTACTGGAAGGAGCCCTGAAATATGGCCGGGGTCAGAAAAAAGGCAACCGAGAAGCGCTTGAAGCCTTTGTGGAGGAAACGATCGCTTTTCGCGAGGAGCTCACGGAGAGGTTGCGTCTTGGCAGAGACCGTTTGTTGGAATTGAACTCATTCGATCAGACAGTGGCCAATGAGGTGGTGGACAATATCCGTCGAACGGAGAACGATTCTACGAGTCGCACCATGTTGTTCGATCTGCTGGACCACTATGGGGTGCGGATTGAAGAACACGAAGCGGGCGAGGTTTTTTTTGACAGCCGACATGCCTACGTGGAGTCGTTTCCAAGGATACCTTATGAGGGGGTTTTGGCGACTTTTGATCGAGAGCGGGCAATTGTGCGCGAAGACATCGAATTCATATCGCAGGACCACCCGCTTGTCCTTGAGTCAATGGCATTGCTTATCAATTCCGAGGTAGGTGTTTCGGCCTTTAGTATCAGGGAATCAGACCAATCTAATATTCTGCTGGAAGCGATTTTTGTTCTGGAACCAGTGGCCCAGGCCCATCTGCATGTGGATCGGTTTATGGCACCTGCGCCGATAAGAATTTTGGTGGATATTCGTGGAGACGACCTGACTCATGTACACGATCCGGCTTGGGAACAAACTCAGTTAACCGATGGATCACTGAATCGATTTTTGGAAAATCCCGGTTTCAATCGAGATATTCTCCAATCGATGCTAAATGGCGCTGAGGACATGGCCCGAAAGGAGTCCACCAACATAAAGCAGTCCGCAAAGTCGGAAATGAAAGCGGCGCTGGGAGCCGAGCTTCGGCGGCTAGTTGATCTGCGTAAGATTAATGAAAATGTCAGAAAAGAGGAAGTTGAGCTAGCTAAAGACGAAATGAAGGGAATTACGGAAGGAATTGATGCGGCTCGTCTTAGGCTCGACTCGATAAGACTGATCGTAGAGGGAGAAGTCGTTGACCTGGAGATTTAGATTGCCAAGCGGTAGAAGGTAATACGAGGCGAATTCCAGAAACCTCATCTAGGGGGTTTGAGTACAATCCGCCGGGTCAATCCGTGAGAAATTGGCAGTAATCCTCAAAAATCGGTTATAATTGAGTAGTTTACTCTATTGTCCTTTGGTGCCGGATCCTTATTATTCGTGAGAGTCTTTCGCGGATGCTATCCCAGTTATTGCCTCCACTCAATTGAGCGTCGACGTCGCTAGCAGTCAATTCGAGCAGAATCTCGATGGTCAGCCAGATAGGGTCAGGCGTTTTCAATCGGTGAACATTTCTCAAGCGACAGTCGAACGATTTGCGCGAGAAAAACTTCGGGAAGCCCTCCAAGCTAAGCTTGGCTGTAACAAAATAGGTCTACTGGGATCCGAGGAAACGGTCGGGCAGAACATATCTGTCAGGGCATGAGTCCAGACTATTCGACGGTCACAGATTTAGCGAGGTTTCGCGGCTTGTCGACGTCGCACCCACGCAGGTTGGCGATGTGGTAGCTCAGGAGCTGCATGGGGATACTGGCTAGGAGAGGGAGGACGGCCCGATGACAATCTGGAATCAATATCTGATCGTCTGCGATTTCCTTTGGAAGTGGGTTACTTCGGTTCGCAATCGCAATCACCGGCGCTCCGCGCGCCTTCACTTCCTGGATGTTGGATACAAGCTTTTCGTGAATATCAGGCTGAGTCGCTAGAACGATTACCGGACACTCAGCGCTTATAAGGGCGATTGGACCGTGCTTCATCTCCGCAGCAGGATACCCCTCTGCGTGTATGTAAGATATTTCCTTCAGTTTTAGGGCGCCTTCCAAGGCGATGGGGAACATGTCTTGTCGGCCGAGAAACAGACAATCGGTCATGTCCTTGTACTTCTTGGAAATCTCGAGAATCTGGTCGCTCAGTTTAACCGTTTCGGTGACCAATTCGGGAGCTTGTTTTAATGCAGCAACGTACTCGAGGCCGTCCTGAAAAGACATATCGCGAAGCCTTCCAAGGTAAAGGGCGAGCATGGAAAGGATATGTAGTTGGGATGTGAACGCTTTAGTGGAGGCCACCCCGATTTCTGGACCGGCGTGTTGATAGATTCCTCCATCGGATTCGCGGGCGATGGTAGAGCCCACACTGTTGTTGATGGCGAGGGTCTTGTAACCTTTTCGTTTGGACTCGCGAAGCGCTGCTAGGGTGTCGATCGTCTCGCCCGACTGGCTAATGACGAGAACCAAAGTATTCTTGTCCAAGGGCGCGTTTCGGTATCTAAATTCAGAGGCGTATTCTACCTCCACTGGGATCCGAGCAAAGCGCTCAATCAAGTATTCTCCTACCAGACAGGCGTGCCAGGCGGTTCCGCAGGCGCAAAGTAGAATGCGATCGATCTGACGCAATTCCTGAGCGGTTGTGTTGAGCCCTCCGAATTTGGCGGTGCTCATGTCGTCGGAAAAGCGCCCACGCATTGCATTCTCGAGAGCTCCAGATTGCTCGAAAATCTCTTTGAGCATATAGTGCTCGTAGTCGCCGAGTTCGCTCTCAGCGATGTCCCAATCAATGGTTTTGATTTCAGGGGTCAAAATCTCCTCGTCATTGGTGAGCAAATTCAGCTCGCCGTTCTTGAGGCTGACTATTTCGCCGTCGTTGAGGTAGACCACATTGGAAGTCCGGCTAATGATCGCCGATACGTCGCTCGCAAGAAGGTATTCATCGGGTCCAATTCCGACGATTAGTGGAGAGCCTTTCCTCGCTCCGACGAGTTCGGTGGGATGGTCCGTACAGATGACGGCGATTCCGTAAGTTCCTTCAATATGCTTCAAGGTGCGGCGCACGCTATCCAGAAAACGCGTTTCGGACTCACTGTCTTCCTTGGCATAATGGTAAGCGATCAGGTTGCCGAAAACCTCCGAGTCGGTTTCGGAGTAGAAGCTGCATCCCTCGCCCTCTAGAAACTTCTTGATCGAAAGATAGTTTTCGATGACTCCGTTGTGAACCATCGCGATTTTTCCGTCGAAGCTAACGTGCGGGTGAGCGTTCTCCTCCGTGACGGCTCCGTGGGTAGCCCAACGGGTGTGGCAGATGCCAAGATTGCCGGAGAGCGAATTCCCAGACACATTTTTGGCCAGTTCCGTGACTCGACCTTTGTGTTTTTTCAGTTTGAGTTCCTTCTCCGTCAAAACGGCGACTCCTGCGGAGTCGTATCCTCGGTACTCCAACCGTTTCAATCCTTCAAGCAGTATGGGAGAGGCCTCCCGTTTTCCGATGTAGCCAACGATTCCGCACATATTCTATAGATTGATTATTATTGAGTAGGAAAAATGCGTTCGATGTTTTTTCTCAGTGCATGAAATGCCTGCGGTGTATAAAAGTTAAATATTCAGTTCCATCGCAGGCTCTTTTCTCAGAGAATTAAAACGTTAAATCGGACTGGCACGCTTCTTATGAACCTTAATTCCCTTCTTTATTCGCTCGGACTGTCTGGATTGTTCTCGTCACGAATATTCTTACCGGCGTTTGTGACCGCCCTTTTCATGAAATACGGCCACTCGTGGCCATTTCTGAACAACATAGAATTCCTTGCCGAAATGGCACAGAAGGCGAGCAATCACCCGACTTGGTTTACGAGTGGAGGTATGATTACCGCGCTGGGCGCGCTATCCGTCCTGGAATTCGTGGCAGACAAGTCACCTGAGGCGAGAGAACTGATGGACGATTTCTCTGTTTATGCGAAAACCGGCTTGTCAGGCCTAACGACTCTGGGGGTAATGAATACCGCAGACGCGGATTTCGCGGGAAGCGTGCTACAGCAAGCGGGAATCCTCGAGATGATTCCTGCATTCCTATCTGCAGGGGCTACGTATGTGGGGGCCACTTTGAGAGGGAGCGTATTTGGTGTTCTGACTGAAGCCGATCCCGACGACACGGTGAAGATTCGCGGCTTTCTCAGTTGGGTAGAGGATTTCGTCGTCGTTTTCGGTATTCGCTACCTCTTCTACGCGCCGTTAGCGGCTTTTATCGTTATTCTGGCTTTCTTTGGGGCACTTCAATTGCTCCGCATGTATCATGAAAGCAGACTGGAAGATAGCAAGGTGCCCTGTGGAAAGTGCGGAGAGAAAATACACTCGTTCGCGACCGAATGTCATCACTGCGGAACGAGCGTAGAAAGCCCCAATATTATCGGGTTTCTAGGAGGTATAAAGCCGGAAAAAGAGACCTCAATCCAGGCGCAACAGCTCCGATTGTTGCGACTCAAGAGATCTCCCCGCTCCGGGGAGCGCTTCGAGGGCAAAGGAGTAGATCTAAAATGCGAGGCGGATGGAGTAACTGCTTTCTCTGATCCATCGCTAACCCAAGCGTACATAAGTTCTGTATCGGAGAAACTGCCCAAAACGCTTTTAGTTAGCGCCCTTCTTGGAATTGTCCCTGTTCTGGGTCTGATTGCTGGGGTAATTTATTATCGGTTGAGATTGGTCGCTCCGTTTCGTCGCTATCTGACCTTTGGGCAGAGTTTTCTAACGAAGTGGTTATTACGGGTCGTTCTCTTGGCTTTAGTGCTGCTGCAAGTTTCGTTTGGCGGAATTGTCGCAGTGCCGCTGATGGCGCTTCTCAATTTCCTGTTCTATCGATCTGCTTTCACGAAAGCTCTAAGAACCGCGAACCTCATTCAATAGGTCCAGTCAGGGTCCTCTTCGATGTCTTTTGCTGGTCCCACGTCATGTAAAAGCCATCTACTTTTGATAGATGGCTTCGTCTTTGGAACGTGACTCCTCCCTTTTGGCGTCGATTTCGCGACGGTCGCCCTTTCGGAACGACCGCCGGTTTGTTTTCTGTTTCAGAATAACCGTTTCATGGTTCTATGATCCCATTCAAAAATCTAGGATCGATAGAATTCTCCTTAGGCCCGCGACCGCGGTCCCCGCTTGAAGCTAGAATAAGCTCCCTGCTTGAGATCCATAACTCCGAGACCAACGAGGGCTGCAGTGATTGCAACTCCCGCGATGAGCTCTCCAGCGGGCATTTGAAACCCGAAAAGCCCAAATGGCACTAGAGCCAGGATAGTTGAAGCGATTATGTTACTCTTGGTTTGTGTGTTCATTTTTTTGGTCAGTTTTGGCTGACGAGTGGAGTATCGCACACTTTCATTATAACTTGAAATACTTATAACTTATACTATCCATAGTTTAAAACTATGGAAATGCATCAACTCAGGTATTTTCTAGCCATATCAGAGGAGCGAAACTTCACTCGTGCGGCTGAAAAGTCCTTTGTGTCCCAGCCATCGCTGAGCGCTCAGATCATTAAGCTGGAGGATGAATTAGGGAACCGCCTCTTCAATCGCCTGGGAAGGCGAGTGGAGCTAACCTCAGCGGGAAAGCAGTTCGAGAAGCGGGCCCGCTCGATTCTAATGGAGGCGGATAACGCAGTCCGGGAAATCCGTGAAAGCGCGAATGACGTCAAGGGGAGTCTTCGTATTGGAGTAACTCCAACCGTAGCCCCATTTCTGTTGCCCCCTGTGCTCAAAACCTGTTGCGAACGATTCCCTGAACTGCGGATTCGGATAGATGAAAACCTAAGGCGGGCGCTCTTGGAGAATCTAGTTAGCGGGAACCTTGATGTGGTAATCTCTTCCTATTCCGGTGGCGTTTCACAGGTAGATGCGGAGCCCATTATCCAAGAAAGACTCAACCTCGTCGTTCCTCGAGGGCATGTTTTGGCGAATAAAGAGGATATTTCCATCGAGGACTTCAAAGACGAGCCGTTGATCGTTTTGGGTGAATCTTCTGCTCTAGGGGAAAAGGTTTTGGAGTTTTTCGAAAGAAACGACTTCGAGCCAAAAACCGCGGCTTACTGTTCGCAGGTGAGCACGGCAGTCGCCCTAGTGCACAGTGGTCTCGGTTTAGCGATCTTGCCAGAAATGGCTCGTGAGTCGATTTCGCCCTACGATGTGGTTTTCAAGTCAATGAAATCGCTTAAGATGTCTCGTCTGCTCTTTGCGCTCACCCACGAGCGTCGATATTTATCCTCTGGCGCACGTGGTTTTCTCGATGTTGTCCGTGAATTTGTTGATGGAAAAGGGTGATTTAAAATCAAAGAAAAAGGCCAACCCTCACGGATTGGCCTTTTCGTAAAGTTTTGGGAGACCCCTATTTCAGCATCTTAGTCCACTTGGATTTGCTGTTGGAGCTCTTAACTGCGGTTGCGATAAACGCCATACCTCGAATGCCGTCTTCGACAGTCGGAAAGTCGGGGTTTTTCGGTAGCTTTTTACCGGCCACTTCTGCGGCGATAGACTTTGCCGCTGCCAGATAGACATTAGCGAAGGCTTCAATAAAGCCCTCCGGGTGTCCAAAGGGAGTGCGGGTATTGGTTTCCGCTGCGTTACAGACGTATCCATTCCCTCGGCGTAGAATCTGCCGAGGTTTGTCATGATACTTTATAATCAGCTCATTTGGATCCTCTTGATGCCATTCCAAAGAAGCCTTGGTGCCGTAGATTCGGATATTCAGATTGTTTTCGTCACCGTTAGAGATTTGCGATGCGTAGAGGAGGCCTTTCGCACCGCCTTTGTATCTAATGAGAATGTTACCATCGTCATCAAGTGTCCGACCCGGAATAAAAGCCGTTAGTTCGGCACACATTTCCTCGATCTCCAGACCAGTGATGTAGGCCCCTAGGTTGTCGGCATGAGTACCAATATCTCCAATGCAATTTGAGATGCCGGCGATCTTAGGATCCGTTCTCCAAGAGGCGATTTTCCCATCGTTCTTGTTTTCTATGTCACCCACAGCATAACCTTGAGGATATTCTGTGACCACTTTTAGGATACGACCAAGTTTTCCTTTTCTGGCAAAGTCTCGAGCTTCCTTGACCATGGGGTACCCTGTGTAGTTATGGGTAAGAGCGAATACCTTGCCCGATTTTTTGACAATGCGCCGCAAATCACGGGCTTCTTTAAGGTCGTATGCGAGGGGCTTGTCGCAAATGACATTGAATCCGGCTTCAAGAAAATGCTTTGCTACGGCATGGTGTAGGTGATTTTGGACGACGATACTGACAAAATCGATACGTTCGCCTACGGGAAGCTCGGATTCCTTTTTGGCCATTTCCTGGTAGGATCCATATACTCTAGAGGGGTCTAGGAAGAAGTCCTTTCCAGAAAGCTTGGACTTTTTCGGATCGGATGAGAACGCTCCGGCTACGAGTTCGATTTTCCCGTCGAGATTGGCGGCCATGCGGTGAACAGCTCCGATGAAAGCGCCACGGCCACCCCCGACCATTCCCATTTTCAATTTTCGATTCATGAGTAGTGATGTTTTGAGGTTAGCAGGCTACGGGCTTGCCCGAATGGGCCGACTCGTAGATGGCGTCGATGATTTTCATTAGGGAAACCGCTTGGTCTGGAGTGTTCAGCGGCTTTTCCTTGCCTTCGATGGACAGAATGAAATTTGCGGCGGAACGGGACCGCCCCATGTCCTCACACGCTTCTACGAGGATGTCCCGATTGACCGAATTGCCATTTTCCTGTACGTAAAGCTCGCAACTGTCGATGCAGGTTTCGTCCAGTCCGTCGGAACCGAAGAGTCGTTCGATTTTCCCTCCAGCCCCGACGCCTTGGAAGACGACTGAGACCTCCTCGCGTTTGACGAGCTCTGCCCAGGAAACCTGGAGACTGAGTACCTGGCCGGTTTTGAAAGTTACGAATCCATGAGCGGCAGCTTCAACGTCATTGACACCTTCCGCATTGTCTGGAATTCCCCAGGGTCCTTTGAAGCCTTTATCGGTGATAAAGTCAGAAAAGGTTTTGCCCATAACGTATTCAGGCTCTGGATAGCCCATCAAGTGCATGGACAAATCGACCATGTGTAGAAGGTCTATGAGTGGTCCCCCACCTGAGAGGCTTTTGTTGGTGAACCAACCTCCAAATCCAGGGATCCCAGTCCGTCGAATCCACTTTGCCTGGGCGGAGTTGATCTTACCAATCGTGCCGTCGGCAACGTAGTCCATCATGGCAAAGGACTCTGGCCTTGCCCGATTGTTAAAGTTGAACATGAGGTGCTTTCCGGCTGATTCTGCGGCCTCCTTCATCTTTTCAACATCAGGCGCATTGAGAGCGGGTGGCTTCTCGCAAAATACGTGCTTGCCTGCCTCAAGCGCCTGTATGGCGAGCGGGGCATGAAACTTGTTTGGAACAATGATCGAAACGGCGTCAAGATCTGTGAGAGTTTCAAACATCGTTTCGATGGATCCGAAAGTCTGCCCGACTCCATATTGCGAAGCAGTGGCTTTTGCCGCATCCTCGTTAAGATCCGCGATTGCTACGATTTCAGCTCCCGCCTGGCGAAAACCTGCGATGTGGTACTGGGCCATTCCGCCCGCGCCAATGATGGCTACTTTAGTGCTCATATAATTATGGTTAAATGTTTCGCGCTACTGGTTTTTCTTGTCGAAAGCGGAGTCGAAGGCGACAGAGCTTGAGGGAAAATCTACGGATTTGACAAATGATGCTGCTTCCGCTCCGCCATGAACTCGGTCCATACGGATATCTTCCCATTCAACTGAAAGGGGACCTCGATAGTTGACGTCGTTCAAGGCAACGATGATGTCCTCAAACGCGATGTCGCCATGACCCAATGACCGGAAATCCCAATATCGCCGCGCATCGCCAAAATCCGTATGCCCGCCGAATACCCCCACGTCGCCATTCCCGTGGCCCCACCAAACGTCCTTCATGTGGACGTGATAGATACGGTCTCCGAATTCGCGTATGAACTTTACATAGTCCACTCCCTGATAACCCAAATGCGACGGATCGTAGTTGAAGCCAAATCGCTTGTGCCCTTTCAGCGATTTGATCGCTCGAGCGGCGGATGCGATGTCGAAAGCGATTTCGGTGGGATGCACCTCCAGTCCAAAATTGACGTTTACTTTGTCAAATTCATCCAAGATCGGAATGAACCGGTTGGCGAAATCCTGGAAACCTTTCTCGAGGAACGCCTGATCCGTGGGTGGAAATGCGTAAAGAGCGTGCCAGATGGAGGAACCGGTAAAGCCATTCACTACCGCTGGGAAATCGTCCTTTTTCTTTCTCCCTGGTTTTAGATCGAAAAAATTGCGGCAGGCCTTTGCCGTCTTAATCATCTTCCTTGCCGCGCGGCGGCGAACACCCTCCGGTTTACCGTCCCCCCAAACATCGGGAGGAAGGATTGACTTGTGGCGCTCATCGATGTTGTCGCAGATTGCCTGGCCGACGAGGTGGTTGGAGATTGAAAAGCAAGTCAGTCCATTGTCCGTGAGCAATTCCCATTTTTCCTTACAGTATTTCTTGCTGCGAGCTGCCTGGTCTACGTCGAAATGGTCTCCCCAGCAGGCGAGTTCCAAGCCATCGTAGCCCATCTCTTTGGCCAGCGGAGCGAGCTCTGTGATAGAAAGATCGGCCCATTGGCCGGTGAATAGTGTAACGGGGCGAGACATAGCGCGTGTTATTTGGGTTGGGATTGTTGGTTGTAATAATGAAGTGGACGGTTTTTCTGACGGAATCCTATCGCGTAATCAATGAGAAATGTCAGCTCGACCTAAACTGGAGATTCGAATGAAGACTCGCGAATAATGCCAGCTCACCTCTTAGGTGATGTGGGAGCAGACTGGATACGCGACGAGCCGCAACATTTGAAGGAAGCAAACCGGCTATTCGTACAGCCAGTAGTTGCGACTTTGGATCTGAAATTGTCTCGCTTGGCGCTGCCAGGCGACAACAAACCCCGTGCGATTTGCGTTCGCTCCCTTTTGCGTGATTTCACGCCACCAACTGGAAGACCCTACGTGTTTGTTGAACAAATCGCCTTGATTGCTAGTGGCGCTCGCAAACGGGTTTGGAAAATCGAATTGGGCAGTGATTTGCATCATGTGAAAACTAAGCTCGGTAGGATTCCAGGCGCTCCAATCTTCAACTTTGACGTACAATCCGGTATTGGCCCCATTCTGAAACGACTTGCGCTCAAAGGAGAGGCCAGGAATCGATCTGCGTTTGAGCTCTGCTTCGAGCTGATCGAGCGATGCGTTTGCATGGGTCAGGATTCGGAACGGGTATTCGCTCCCGATTCCGTGTTTGAAATTACCAATTTGCGCGCCGAGTCCGGTCATTGCGTATCCAACGGCTGCGGGAAAATCAGGAATATTGGGTGAAGGGGCGATCCACTTGAGCCCAAGGCTTGGCCAGCTCATGTAGCGTCGCCATCCATCCATGGTCACTACTGTCAATTTGCCCGCCCTGCGGGTCGAGTCCGGTATATCGAGAACACCGGGTTTAGAAACGGCCATCCGGGCAAGTTCCCCGATCGTCAGACCATGAACATAGGGAACATTAAATGCGCCAACATAGCTTTTCCAGGGAGTGTCCATCGGTGGTCCATCGACCTTAATGCCCCCGAGAGGGTTTGGACGGTCAAGAATAATGACCTCGACACGGTTCTCGAACGCCGCCTCAAGGGCCAGCTTCATGCAGCTGATAAAAGTGTAGGAGCGGGTCCCAATATCCTGAAGATCGATCACTAGGACGTCGAGGCCCGAGAGCATCTGTGGCGTAGGTTTGCGGTATTTGCCGTACAAGGAGTAAACGGGGAGTCCGGTTCTGGGATCGATCGCGTTGTCAATGGGCTCGTTTGCCTTTTCATTCCCATAAATTCCGTGTTCCGGTCCGAATAGCGCCACGAGATTGACGGACTTGTTTTGGTGGAGGATCCGCACGGTGGAGATCCCCAGTCGGTTGACGCCAGCTGGGTGGGTGAGTAGCCCGACTCGCTTCCCAAGCAGCGGGAAAAAGTTTTGGTCGGCCAGGACGTCGATACCCAGCTTTATTTGCGGGCTCAGATAGCCGCCCGCCTGGGCATGAACAACCAATCGAGCCGTATTGGAAATTTGGGGAACAATATTTTGGGAAAAAAGATATGCTCCCTGAAAGAATACGAGGAAAGCAGTGAGGGAAAATGTGCGTATCATAGAGAAAAGACTGGCGAAAGAGTCATCGTTAGCACCGGAGATTGGGTAGTATTAGGCCTTTGGGCAAACCGGAATGCTATTTTTTAAGTATTCTCTTTAGATTTATTTGGCTCTTCTTTGCTTGGGAGAAGGCGATTCGGTAAATCACGTCGAAAATGAACGCGAGTGCGATTCCTGCGACCAATCCGCCAATTGTGGTGGAAACGGCGACTTGTCCGAAACGAGATTCGATGTCCCCAATGCCTAAAAAACCGAGGATTCGGTTACCTAGCATATTGAGGGCGGGATAAATAGCCCACATTGTAGCCAGATTCGTAACCAGCTGTGTCCCCATAATCACCGGGAGGTTTGCGCGGAGGGTCAAGGCCGCTGCGAACGCCAATATGAATTGGATGCCAACCAACGGCAGAAACGTGATAACGAAGCCGATGTACAGAGCGATGCTCACCTCTCGCTTTCGAAAAGACCACAAGTGGGGCCGTTTGCGGGCAGTCTCGGCGAACCGTTTTAAGATTGGCCAGCGGTGGAGCGTGGCTTTTCTGGGGAGCGGGCGAAGGAACTGCTTGGCTCTCCTTATTCGAACATGTCGACGCGCCCGTACTTCGCGGCTGTAGGCAGGTTCGGTTTCAAGGAGGTTCATTGGGAGAGCAGTCTTGGTTTGAGTCGTGGTAGCCTGTAGAAGCGTTCCATTCAGTCAGCTAGCCTTAAGTTATTATGTCGCCGGATTTTAACGAATGTTTACCCGCATACTAATATCGGCTCCGAACGCCTTCTTATTAGCAAAGGTTTGATCCTTGGGGTTCAATGTCTCACGAACGAAAAACGACTTTGAAATCAGCTAGTTCCCAAAAACCGATTCAATTGCCCTATGTAGATTCCTGCCTGTTGACTGGAGCGCTTCCGCTAGAGGCATTCCGATGGGAGAAATGGCATGAGTCGAATCGGTTGGAAAATCGGACTTTTCAAGTTCACCCAGGCTGCCCGCAAACACAAAGAGCTGCTTGCCACTCGCTATTGATTCCAACGCCAAGGCTCCTGGACCTTTCCCCTGAAGAGAGGAAGCGTCGAACCGACCCTCTCCAGTTATAACGATATCCGCTCTATCGAGCTTTGCGTTCAATCCGATCCAGTTTTTCACCAGTTCGTAACCCGGGACGATTTGGGCGCCGAGTCCTACTTTGAGGCCGAACGCCGCCCCGCCCGCCGCTCCAGTACCGGGTTGCTCCATGCATGGGTAGGGGACTGCACAGGCGTCGCAGAGCATTTTCGCCATTCGGGAAGTTGCGAATTCGAGTTCGTCGTAACTTGAGGGGACGAGGCCTTTTTGGGGGCCAAAAATGGCAGCGGCTCCCATGGGTCCCAGCAGCGGGTTTTCGACATCGCAAGCGACCCTTAGCTCGAAGTCTTTGGGTAGAACGGTAGAGCGTGCCTCAATACGATTAATGGTGGGCCAAATTTCCGGAGAGGGAGGTTTGCTAATTACGGTGCCGTTTTCGTCTAGAAATTGGAATCCAAGCTTCCAAAGCGCTCCGAGCGCAAGGTCATGCGTTGCGGATCCACCGAGTCCAACAATCGCGCCGTTGGCTCCCTGATCGATTGCAGATTGGATGACCTCTCCTAGACCTGCAGTAGTGGTCGTCCAGGGTGATCGATTCTCTAGCGGGGTTAGGCATATGCCACTGCTTTCGGCCAGCTCAATTACGGCGATCTTTTCGAGATTGGATTTCCAATTGAGAAGTGCAACAACGGAACTTTGTAGTCGATCGAATGATACGATACCGAATTGAGCCTTGACCTTTTTAACCAGGGGACCGGAAACGGTTGTTTCGTGAAATTCGCCTTTGAGGCAACCGGTAAGCGTATCGCAAAACCCGTCACCACCATCTGCGAGGGGAGCGGTTTCAACCACCCATTCAGGGCGGTATTTTTGGATCGCCTCAACCGCGATCTCGCAAGTGTCGCGGGCGGATAGTGCGTCTTTAAATTTGTCGAACGCGACTAGAACACGCATCTGGGGAAGCTCGTCTTAAGAGGAAGGAGTTTATTGGAATCGGCGACTGTTCGAGCTCGCTAGGGAGCAATTTTCAGATTCGATTCGACGTCTTTTACCGATTGAGTATCCAAGGCAATATCGCGGGCTTTTCTCGCTTCTTCACGAGATGAAACTTCCCCTGAAAGAATGACGGATCCATTTTCCACTGCGATCTCAATTCGTTCCGCGTCGACCGATGAATCCTCTTTTAGCTTTGCTGCGATCTTAGCCTTGATCGTGGCATCCTTGGCAGAGTCGACTATCTCCCTCCCTTTTTCCACTAGCTCAGCCCGTTCCTCTTTGGTGTTTTCCAGTAGGTTCTGGGTGCCTTCCTTGATTTTTTCAGCGAGCTTCCCCGCCGATTCTTTGGCTTTCTCGACAATCTCGTCGCTCGACTGGCTCGAAGAGGAGGGGTCTCCCGAAATCGAGGAAATTAGATTATCGAACGATTCGGGTGAGTTGTAGTAGGTCGTGATTGTGGCGCCGATAAAAATGCCGAGAATTAACGCTATAAAGAAAGTTTTCATGGTCTAAGATAGGAACTAGCAAAAATAGTTTCTTGGAGCACTCAATTAGTCAATGAGTGATCCCCTGGAGTTCCGATAAAGGTTTGGGATTAGTATAGTCGCGGGCCAATAATGAAATGGACAATCGAGCGCCCAGTTAGAGGATAGAGGAATGAAACGCTCCCCTTTTCTTTTCGCGTGCGTCGCTTCCATTGCGATTACCAGTCTCTCAGGAAACACGGATACTCCGAGCAATTACCCGGTGATTGGAAAGATTAACAAGTTCGATGATCGTTTGGACGAACTCATCGATGAAGAAGCCCAGATCGAGGTGATTGCCTCCGGGTTCGTCTGGACCGAAGGACCCGCTTGGAATAAAGAAGGGGATTTTCTGGTATTCTCGGATATCCCACGAAATGTCGTGATGAAATGGAGCGAGACGGAGGGATTGAGCGAGTATTTACGACCAGCAGGATATACGGGTATTGGGGATTACGGAAGGGAGCCTGGTAGCAATGGGCTGCTTTTTGACGCGATGGGACGACTGACTTTGTGCGAGCATGGGGATCGGCGAATATCTGTCCTCACCAAAGATGGTGGAAAACGAACCCTAGCGGACAACTACAAAGGGAAGCGATTTAACAGCCCAAACGATTTGGTTTACCATCCAAACGGAAATCTCTATTTTACCGATCCGATTTACGGCTTGCCCGAAAGGCAAGACGATCCGCGGCGAGAAATGGATTACTGTGGCGTGTTTCTGCTTCGGCCGAACGGAGAGGTTGAGCTCTTGACCAAGGAGTTCACTCGACCCAACGGGATCGCTCTTTCGCCAGATGGGAAAACCCTCTACGTTGCCCAATCCGATAGCGCGGCTCCTCTTTGGAGATCGTATCCGGTTAAGGGAGACGGAGCAATCGGGAAGGGAAAACTCTTATACAATGCTCTCAAATTCAAGAAGGACGGTGTCGGAAATGCCGACGGGATGACCGTTGATCGGAAGGGAAACCTGTGGGCGTCGGGTCCTGCCGGAATTTATATTTTCTCTCCGCAAGGGGATCTACTCGGAAGAGTCGAAATGGGAGAGCATTCGAGTAATTGCACCTGGGGCGACGATGGATCGACCCTCTACATGACCGTTGACATGTATGTCTGCCGGGTGCGCACCAAAACCGTAGGAATCGGGTTTTAGTTGGGATTTCTAAAAGCTAGCTGCTCCCTCGACTCAACATTGTTGGAACTAAGATCTGGGGATTCCGTATCGGTTGTTTTACCAAAGAATCACTTCTTTGGAGGCTGAATGAAAACTTCAACTAGTTTTCAGGAAATCCAAATCAGAGCGGTTATGGAGTAACTGTCTACTCTCCTATTATTAATATAAGCCACTAGAAGGGGGTCCTAGGCTTCAACTTTTATCTCAACAAGAACTGCCTTCGAGCCGAGCGTCTCGAACCAGCAAACCTTTTCGGAAACGAGGTCGAATTTGAGCCAATAGGTTCTAGGTTGGGAAATTGAGAGCGGAACCGAAATTTCGCCGGAAAAGTGGTCGCCTGGCTCCATTTCGTTTGGAATTCGGAACCGGCGGTTTTCGGCCAAGATATCCTTTGAGTTGTAGTCGAGAATTCTCGAGGCGAAATTCACGGTGCCGACAGGCCCGTCATTCTTGTCGATCCAGCGGCTTTCACCCACATTTCGAAAGGAAACCTGAATCTTTTGCGGGACCCCAACTTTGAATGTGAGCTTGCTCACCGAGATTTCTAGTTCGTGGGCCAGGCCTTCTGCTTGGCGGCTGTCATAGAGGGCCTTTCCCTTCTGAAAATAGAAGACGCTGCTATTCTGTAGAAATTGGGAAAGGGCATTGGCCATGCGGTTCGAAATTTCGCCGGTTCTGCAAGTTTGCCACTCTTCGTAGCTCATCATGTATTCTGGATTCGCTGCCACTTTGAAGGTAGGTTCCCGGAGGCCAGCTTCGCAAAAAACGGACTTCAAGGCAGTCATATCCATGTCGTTCTCCAGTACCTTGTATTCCCGCATCTCCATCTGGGAGGCCGGCGTTTTGGAATGGAGACCGAGCGGTTCGTTGAAGACTACAGTACCTCCGTTTCGCAACACTCGATAGAATTCACGAACGATTTCCTCCTGGTTGGGTACGTGATGGAACGCATCGAAGCAGATGATGCGATCGACCTCTTCGGCTTTCAGCGGGAGACTATGGCCGTCAAACAACCTAGTTTCCTAGGAGCAAGGAGGTTGATTCGGAATCGGGTAGTCGTTGAAGAGTGATTCCCCAAGTCTTAGATCTTCTTCGGATACATCGGTAGCGATAAGGGAGCAACCCATTTGCCAGAGAGCCTTTGATATCCAGCAAGGACCGGAGCCGAAATCGAGAACCTTGATCCCTGGGGTTAATCGCAGACTTTCTAACATCAACCCCAGCCTCACTAGAAGCTGGGGTGTTTGAGATATCATTGAAAACGGTTTTCCAAGCTGAATACCCGGATCATGCAGTCGCTTTTGGGTCTCATCGGAGAAGTGATTGAGGCCGGCTACACCCAGTTCCTGTATTAGGTTTTGAGGATCGATGAGAGAATCGGCCATCGGATTCGCAGATTTTGGAGAACCTAGTTAAGGTCATCCGTAAGCCGCCCCGGTTTCGACGTCGATTACTCGGTAGTTCTCAATATGGAAATGCGGATCAGAGCGGAAAGTAAGCTGCGCATTGTAGTCCTTTTCCAAGCTAATAAGCAAATCCGCATCCTCTTCGCGGAGACGGTCGATGATCGTCGGATTTACGAGCACGCGAAGCTTGATCGCCTTGGCCGCATCGGTAGTCCGGTTGCGAGCTCTTCGAACGATCCCGGAAAGTTTTCTTTGTAGCTCAACACTGACGGTGGTTGCGGATTTGACGATGCCTTTACCGCGACAGTAGGGGCAATCTGTATACAAGCCGGAAGACACGCTTTCCTGCATTCGCTGGCGAGTCATCTGCATGATTCCCAGTGGAGAAATGGGGAGTATATGCGTTTTGGCTTTATCCAGCCCCATGTGGTCCCGCATCTGGCTGAGAACCGCATTACGGTGCTTCCGCTGTTTCATGTCGATGAAATCGATAATGACCAGTCCGCCGATATTACGGAGTCGGATCTGTCGGGCGATTTCAGCGGCAGCTTCACAATTGACCTGGAAAATGGTGTCGTTCTCTTTTCCCTTATTCTTATGCGAACCGGTATTCACATCGATGGCGATGAGAGCCTCAGTTTCATCGATTACGATGGCTCCACCCGAAGGTAAAGGTACGGCCCGCTGGAAGGTCTGCTCAATCTGGTTCTCGATATTGTAGCGCTCGAATATCGGGATGCTGTCCTGGTAGAGATGAATCTTGCTGGTCGACCGTTTCGAGATCTGGCTGACGTCGTCGACAATGTTCTGGTGGTCGACTGGATTGTCTATTAGCACGCGATCCACATCTTCTGTCAGAAAATCGCGAACGGTTCGCTCGCTCAGGTCGGGCTCCTTGTAGAGGCAAGAGGGAGCTTTGACGGTATCGATCTTGCTCTGAATCTTGTCCCAGGTCTTTAGCATGATATGAAGATCCCGTACGAAATATCGGGCTTTCTTTCCTTCTCCTGCCGTGCGGACGATGACTCCCATTCCCTCCGGAATGGTAAGGTCTCGGATGATCTTCTTTAGTCGATTACGTTCTTTGACATCCTCGATTTTACGAGAGATTCCGCATTGGTCGGAATAGGGCATTAGAACGAGAAATCGGCCCGGAAGTGAAAGATTGGTCGTCGTTCTTGGCCCCTTTGTGCCTATGGGTCCTTTCGTGACTTGGATCACGATTTCAGTGCCTGTAGGATAGTGGCTAGGAATGTCGTTTAGGGTGATCTTCTTTTTCTTCTTTTGCTTGCTCGATCGATTAACCCGAACGACCTCCACAGAAGAATCGACGGCTTGTGGCAAGATGTCCCAATAGTGAAGAAACGCGTTCTTGGGCAGGCCCATATCCACGAATGCGGCTTTCAGGCCGGGATCCAAGTTCTTGATCCGTCCCTTAAAGATGCCACCAACGATGCGTTGGGCGCTCCTTCGCCTCTCAATGTCGAACTTGTCTAGAATACCGTCAACGAGAAGGCCGACCCGTGTTTCTAGAGGTTCTGCGTTTATTATAAGCTCCCGGTAAGGTTGCTTATTCTTTTTCAGTTTCTCGACGATCTTGGTCAAAAGCGGACGCTTCTTGGCCCGCCTGTCCGCCTCTTTCTTGAGTTTTGCCTGGTCGACCGGTTTGGCCGGTTTGCGTGAAGGTGGTTTTCTAAGCTCTTCTTCATGCTCATTTGAAAGGTCCGATGACTCGGTGTTTATTGTTTTTTCGCTCATTCTGTAATGTTATTGTGTTTACAGAAGGCTCCTTCACATGGGTTGTTGGCGTTTCAACAAGGCTCTGGCATTGATATAGATGCATCGCTAGAATTCCTTTCGAAATCGGTACACGCTTTGTGCCAGTCCTTGCAGGACGCAGCAACTCACCATGAAGGTGCCTCCGTGACTTAAGAACGGGAGCGGTAGTCCAGTTATGGGCATCAGGCCAATCGTCATTGCGATATTCACAAAGAAATGAATGGTGAACAACGTCGCCACCCCCATCACAAGAAGCGTACCAAAGCGGTCGCGTGCGATAGTGGCGATGCGGATGTTGTTTCCTATCAGCAAGCCGAATAGAGATACCACGACTACGCTTCCCAAAAAGCCGGTTTCCTCCGCGATAACGGAGAAAATGAAGTCGTTGTGGGCCACTGCACGAGGCAGATAGCCCAGTTGGGCCTGGTTGCCTTTCAGGTAGCCTTTACCTGTCAAGCCGCCAGATCCAACGGATATAATTGATTGTTCCCGATTCCAGCCTGCATCTCTGCGGTCGACCTTCTCGGGGTAGATAAAGCCCATCATACGCTGTCGCTGATAGTCCCGGATCGGAATCCAGTAGTGCGGACGTTCAACGATTTGCTCCTCCTTCGCTTCCGCCTTGGCACTTACGTAATCGCCATAATTGTGAGTATCAAGTACCACGAGACCCACCAAAACCGCGAATATTGCAAAGGCGGTTGTGAAAAAGGATTTGGTAAGATTGGATGCGTAAAGCTGCGCGAACACGGCGGAAGGGATGACGAGTGCCGATCCTAGATCGGGCTGGAACAAGATGAATAAGAATGGAATAGAAATCGCAAGCGTCATTTTTGCGAGTGCCAGTCGCGATTCCATGAGTTTGCCGATTTCGGATCGGGTGAGGAGGCTGGCCCCGATAACGATGCAGGCGAGTTTCGCTACTTCACTCGGCTGGAAGGTTGGCCCGATACCAAAGTAGAGCCAACGCTTAGCGCCGTAGAAATCCTCGCCCCAAGGGCTGAAAGGAACCATGGCAAGCAACCCAAGGGCTAGGAAGTACAATAAGTGGGAATACTTCAAAAAGATTTTGTAGTCTAGCCAGGAAACGACGGCATAAGCAGTGAAGCCAATGCAGATCCATACGATCTGCTTAATCCAGTCGTTGCTTTGCTGATAGTGCTGGGCGCTAAAGATAAAGAAAACGCCGATAATTGACAGGGCGATTATACACAGGGGTGAAATCGGATCAAAGCGAGAGTGCGCGTAGCTAGATTGGGAGCGTGACACGATAAGGCGATAGGAACGCGTTCCAACGATTGTTGGACTAGCTCCAGATGGGTTGAAAGGAAAATCGCGAAATTTGGAAACTAAAAGGCAGATACGTGTCGTATTACCTCTATAAGCGCTTAGGCATTATCAAATCTGAAGTCGCCAATGGCCTATCAGGCAGGTGTAGTGGATTCCGAGTGGGATCCAGAAAAGGCTCTCGCGAAAAGCGGGGGTTTTTTCGTGACTGGTAACTGAGAGAAGAGCCAAAATCTAGTTTCTGCAGGATTTATAGCGGGTGGGAGCGAATGGCCCTACTTGTTCATTGAAAATTTCTAGAAGAAGCGGAAATATTGTCCCATGGTTAAGCTTGGGGAGGTCAAATGGGAAGCATTGGGCCCAAAATGAGTGGCGAGCCAGTAGCTAAAGCTCGAATCGACCGCTGGCTTTGGGCGGTTCGGCAATTTAAGACGAGGACCTTGGCGTCTGACGCCTGCCGTGGAGGTAAGATCCGCGTACGAGATGAGAAGGTAAAGCCTTCCTACGGACTCAAGGTGGGCGAAGTGGTCGAAATTCAATCAGGCCCCATAACCAAGCGTTTGAAAGTGTTGGGGCTCATCGAGAAGCGGGTTGGGGCGAAACTCGTTGCGGCATTCATGGAGGATTTGACGCCACCCGAAGACTATCTGCTTTTGCAGCAAACCGCGGCGCAGAAGGTCTTGCGCCGGGATCGCGGGACGGGACGCCCTACGAAGCGAGATCGCCGTGAAATCGAAAGATTGTTCGGCGAAGACTAGAGCGTATTGGAAGCGGTTCCGACTGCCGTGACGAACAAAGCCGTTCATTAATGGACAGGCTAAAGAAAAAGGGTCGCCAAGCCACCGAAAGCTGTTTGGATCTTCGACTATGCGTACGCCCCCACCACTGGGCAAGGTTATCATTTTCCCGCTCGTTGTAGCGACAATGCTTGCCGTATTGATTGCTGTTCTCACTCCGGAAGTAGGACCGTTCGCTTACGTGTCTGCATGGATTGGCACTTTCGCAGTGCTTATGGTTTGGGGTTTCCTCCAACACGTTCAAAAATAGCGCGATTGAGATGAGCGAATCTGGGAATAGCGCTGCAGCGTATCCATCTGTCGAGGACTTGTTTCAGGCAATCCTCGAAGCTCGCCAAAGGGTCTACGAAATTGCCAGGCCTACTCCTCTGCATCGTTTAAACGGGAGCGACCGCATTTTTATCAAACGGGAGGATTTGTCGCCAATACATGCTTACAAGTGGAGAGGAGCTTATAATCGGATGAGCCTGTTAAGTGGCAAAGAGAAAGCCGAGGGGGTAGTTTGCGCCTCAGCGGGCAACCATGCTCAGGGTGTGGCGTTGGCTGCCAAAGCGTTGAAGACGAGTGCCGAGATTTTCATGCCCCGTTCTACACCTTTAATGAAGCAAGAGGCGGTTAGAAGGTTGGGAGGTGATTCCGTGAATGTCCGACTGGAGGGAGATTCCTACGACGATGCATCCCAAGCAGCCCATAAGTACTCGGAAAAAGAAAAGAGGACATTTATTCACCCTTATGACGACCTAGCGGTGATCGCGGGCCAAGGAACGTTGGCCGATGAAGTGGTGATGGCGGGCGAGGGTGACTTCGATGTAGCGTATTTGCAAATTGGTGGCGGTGGAATGGCGGCAGGAGTTGCTTGCTGGCTAAAACGGTACTATCCATCCATAGAAATCGTTGGCGTCGAGGGCGAGGACCAGGCGTCTATGGCAGCGGCGGTTGCTCAGGGTGGTCCTGTGAGGCTCGACTATGTGGATGTGTTTTGCGATGGAACGGCAGTGAAGCAAGCGGGCAGTCTCACCAGCCACTATTGCCGTCAGTTTATTGACCGTTTCATCACGGTGACGAATGCCGAAGTTTGCGCTGCGATTGAACTCTTGTGGGAAAGCCAGCGATTGATTCCAGAACCATCGGGAGCGATGGGGCTTGCGGGATGGCTCAAGGAGAAGGAGTCGGTACAAGGTAAACAAGCCCTTTCAATCATCTGTGGATCGAATATGGATTTCGGTCAACTGCCATACATCGTTCGGCATGCGGGTATTGGTTCAGCCCATCGAAGGTACTACCGATTTAGGATTCCCGAAAAGGCGGGGGCCTTGCTCCATCTGCTGGAGACCTTTCTGGAATCTGTGAATATTATCGAATTCCAGCATGGGCTTTCAAATCTGACCGAGGCGACGCCGGTAATTGGAATAGACGCCATGCCTCAGCAATTTTCCGTATTGGAAAAACGACTCGAACAGCTTGGGATAACATTCGAAGAGGCCACAGGAGATGAGGATGTTGAATTTCGGATCATCCCCTACGACGCGTCTTTGATCGAGTATCCGTGCTTCATTAAAATTGAGTTTCCGGAAAGAGCGGGCGCGTTGCACGACTTCCTTCTCAACAATTGCCAGGATGCGAGTATTGTGTATTTTAATTATAGCTACACAGGTGAAAGAGTAGGCCGGGCCCTAATCGGTTTCGATTTTCAGTCCGAGGAATTGAGAACCTCCTTTCGAGATGGGGTATTCAATCGGGAAACGATACTGCGAGACGTGCGTGAGATCACCCCCAAGGCATTGGCCCGAATCGTTTGATTTTATCGTAATGTTCACCTTTATCGATTTATTTGCTGGCATTGGTGGATTTCGCATTGGGTTGGAGCGATTGGGCGGACGGTGCGTTTTTAGCTCGGAAATCGACAAGCACGCAGCGGAAACCTATGAACGGAATTTCGGAGAAAAACCGGCGGGTGATATAACCCAAATCGATGCTTCAGATGTCCCGGATCATGACGTGCTATGTGGAGGTTTTCCCTGCCAGCCGTTTTCGGTTAGTGGAAAGCAGCTGGGATTCGAAGATGCCCGGGGAACGTTGTTTTTCGAAGTGATGCGGCTGGTCTCTGAGAAAAGACCAAGGGCTGTGTTTCTTGAAAACGTAGCCAATTATGCGCGACATAGGAACGGAGATACGTTGAAAAGGACGCTATCGATGCTGGAAGGCGAAGGGTATAGGACCAAGCACGCTATTCTAAACGCGTCCGATTACGGGGTTCCCCAGGCACGCAAGCGTTTGTACATCGTGGGTATCAGGGAAGATGTTGTGAGTGGCGAGTTTAGCTTTCCGCAGCCAGCAGGAAAGAAGGTGTCGGTACGGGACATATTGCTTCCAAAATCAAAAGTTAAAAGTACGGCAATCGTTCGTAACGACATTACGATTACGGATTCCAATGTTGGAAAGGACTTGGGGGCAAGATCTGAAAAACCGATCCAAATTGGAGTCATTAATAAAGGGGGGCAGGGTGAGCGGATCTATTCGCCCGAAGGTCAGGGTATCACTCTTTCTGCCCATGGTGGTGGAGCCGCAGCCAAAACCGGCGCCTACCTGGTGGATGGTGTAGTGCGCAAATTGCACCCCGTTGAGTGCCGTCGCATGATGGGTTTCCCTGAGAGCTTCAAAATTGATCCACGGGTCGGGCAAGCCTATAAGCAATTTGGCAATGCCGTCGTCGCCTCGGTGATTGAAGCGATTGGCAAGGAAATGTTAGACGCGGCAAAATTAAAATGGGAACAGGCCGTTTTGGAGCTTAAATAATATGAGAGGATATGGCCAAGGAATCGATCGCTATTGTTGGGGTAGGCTTGCTCGTCCTCATTGGGCGCTACTCATTTCGCCCGCCAGAGCATCTGGAGTGGGGAGTCTGAAACAGCGATAGTTGGAGGGGTGAACGTAATGCTTCGGCCAGAATTTCCTATTGTGATGAGTGCAGGGGAATGCCTGTTCCCTCATGGCCGCGGCAAAGCCTTCGACGAAGATACGGCGGGTTATGGCCGGGGAGAAAGAGCGGGAATAGTAATTCGATTGGCCTGTGCAGAATCTAAGGTTGAGTGAACCCAGGCTAATTTTCTATGACAGCTTTCTGTCTTGATCAACCCATGTGGCCGCTTAGGACAGTTCACTGTAATGGCTAAGTATAAGGACAAGCGATCCGTAGATATGCAGATCATGCGCGACTGGGTGGAGCCCGGCTCGAGCGTATTGGATCTTGGATGTGGTCGCGGTGTGCTTCTCGAGTATCTGAAACAGAGCAGGCAGACTGAGGGCGTGGGGGTTGATTTGAGTCCGGAAAAGATTCACGACTGCGTCAAACGAGGGCTATCCGCCTATTTGGGTGACATGATGGAGTTCATGGGCTCGTTTCCTGACAATCATTTTGACCGGGTGATCTGTTCGCGTACCTTGCAGGAGTTGGATAGCCCATCCAAGGTTATCCGGGAGGCGCTTCGCGTTTCGCAAAATCTGACCATTGGTTTTGTGAACTTTGCCTACTGGAAAAACAGACTGAGCATGCTTATGCACGGTCGGCGTTTGGAAAATGAGGTGTATCCAGCGGATTGGGCTGAATCGAGACGGGGTAATCCTCTTTCGGTAAGGCAGTTTGAATCCTATTGCCGCCATCAAAATTTTCACATTGCTCGCAAAGTTTATCTCAGAGGGGACTGGAAGCGTGAATCTACCATACTCCCGAATTGGCTAAGCGGCTATGCCATATACGATCTGAGCGCGAGCTAAGGATTGGCGAGATCAATTACGTGGAAAGAAAGTTACGCACAAGATTGAAAAGCTCGTTGGACTCTATGAGAAACGAGTCATGCCCGAGATCCAGATCCAACTCTGTGTAGGACGCTTCGATCCCCTGTCTCAGCATAGCTAATACGATCTCCCGATTTTGTTTCGGCGGAAACAGCCAATCAGTAGTAAAGGCGACTGAGAGCGCTTTACACTTTAGCGATTTAAATGCATCGTCCAGACTGCCATAGGCGCTTTCGAGATCGAAATATCCTAGAGCGCGAGTAAAATACAAGTACGTGTTCGCGTCGAAGCGATTGATGAAACTTTGAGCTTGGTATTTCAGATAGTTTTCAACCTCGAATTCGATATTGAAAGAATAGCGATTCCCCTGGCCCTCTTGCCGTTTCCGGCCAAATTTCCGGTCCATACTGCGATCGGAAAGGTATGTGATGTGGGCCATCATCCGGGCGATCGCAAGACCGACGTTGGGCCCCTTGTCAGGGTCGTAGTTCCCCTGCTGCCACTCGGGATCCTGCATAATGGCCTGTCTTCCCACTTCGTCAAAAGCGATTGCCTGGGCGTTTTGCCTCCAGGTTGTAGCCATTGGGATGATACGCCTAACAAAAGAGGGGTATTCAATCGCCCATTGAAGCACCTGCATACCCCCCATCGATCCTCCAATAACGGCGTAGAGTTCCGATACACCCAAACTGTCGAGGAGGATTTTCTGTGAACGGATCATGTCCCGAATTGTCACGAAGGGAAACGTGAGATTGTAGGGCTCTCCCGTACGAGGGTCGATTGACTTGGGTCCCGTCGAGCCTTGGCATCCTCCAATGCAGTTGGCGCAGAGCACGAAAAATCGGTTGGTGTCGATCGGTTTGCCAGGTCCGATCAGACTGTTCCACCAGCCCGGCTTACGGTCCTTGAGAGAGTGAACACCGGCACAATGGTGATCCCCCGTCAGGGCATGGGCGACGAGAACGACATTGTTCCGGTCTGAATTGAGTTGTCCGTAGGTTTCGTAGCGGAGCGTGAACTCGGGGATGGACTGGCCACTTTCAAATTCGAAGGAGGTGTCGCAGCGAAAATCCTGAGGAGAAACGAGTCCTATTTCTCCATCATAGCTGGGTGCAATATCTTCCTCTGCGGGATTCATCGTAGAATGGAGATGGCGCAAATGAATTTAGCCTGCAAGCAGGCTTCTCTGCTATGACGCGCTTTTGCAAAAAGGGCTACTCGTCATCCGGCATGAACGCCTCCGGGATGTCCGCATTGTGGAAAACGTTCTGGACGTCGTCGAGATCGTCCAAGGCATCTATGATGCGAAGGACTTGCTTCGCGTCCTCAGCGCTGGATATGGGGGTCAAATTTTCCGGTAGATAGGCGAGTTCCGCGTTGTCTGGTTCGATTCCAGCTTGAGAGAGAGCCTGGCTTACATGGTCAAACTCGGTCAGAGGGGCGAGCACTTCGAAGTATTCCTCCTCTACTTTAAGGTCTTCGGCCCCTGCTTCTAGGGCGATATCCATCAGCGTCTCCTCGTCAGCCTTGTCTTTGGAAATAATGAATTGGCCGGTTCTTTGAAACATGAACGCGACCGCTCCAGCGCCCGCGAGATTTCCGCCGTTCTTGGAGAAGGTGGAGCGGACATCCGATGCGGCCCGGTTCTTGTTGTCCGTTGTAACCTCGATGATGACAGCCACCCCATGCGGGGCATATCCTTCGTAGACAAACTCTTCGTAAACGACCCCTGGGAGTTCACCGGTACCTTTCTTAATTGCCCGCTCGGTGTTTTCGACCGGCATGTTCTCAGCCCTTGCCTTGAGAAGCACGGTGCGAAGCTTTGGATTCATATCCGGGTCGCCTCCGCCATTTTTCGCGGCGAGCGTGATTTCTTTGGAAAGGCGACTGAATATTTGGCCTCGCTTAGCGTCAGCGGCGCCTTTTTTCCGTTTGATGGTAGACCATTTACTGTGTCCGGACATTTCTAAAGTAAGAACTTGGAGGGTTGATTTTATCAGACCGTTAGAAACGGGATCCTAACGTTTCTTCTTTTTCTTTTTGGGAGTTTCCATCGCCTTTTTCAAGGCTGCGGGTAGCACGAGTTCGAAGTCGTCCTTCTTGCGATTGATCATCCATTGCTGGCCGATGGTGAAGACGTTGTTGACAGTCCAGTATAGAACGAGACCAGAAGCGAAAGTATAGATGATTGGAAAGAATATGTAAGGCATAAACTTCATCATCTTAACCTGGGCGTTGTCCACGGAGGGAGTTGGCATCATGCCCATTTGAACGACCAGTGAAACCAGATAGATGAAAGGCAGAATATTGAACTGGTCCCCCATAAAGGGGATGGAGAAGGGTAGAGTAAAAATGCCTTCCTCCATGGAAAGATCGCGAATCCAGACAAAATCGGCCAAACGAAGCTCAGCGGCGCTTCTCAACATATAGAAAAGGCCGAAAAAGATTGGAATCTGGATGATCATTGGCAGACAGCCCGCAACAGGATTCACCTTGTTCAGCTTGTACATCTCCATCATCAGCTGCTGCTTTTTCGTGGGGTTGTCGGCGAACTTCTCGTTGATGGTCTTCATAGGCTCACCGAGCTTTCCCATTCGCTTCATGGAGCGTGAAGACATGAGGTTGATGGGAAGAAACACTATCTTGATGGCGAGGGTAAGTAGAATGATCGCGACTCCGTAATTGTGGGTGAAACTGTAGAACCCATTCATCATGGTTAGTAGCAGTTTTGAAATCGCTCCAAAGAAGCCGAACTGCATTCCCTCCTCTGTGTTCTCTCCCACCCTTGAAACGCGATCGAACTCCTTCGGTCCAATGTAATAGTCAAACCCATACGTTTGCGTGTCCTGGGGAGCCAAAGTGAAACTGCCAAGCTTCATGGAACCTGTCATGCCAAGCTGAGGCCGAGACTCGTCGGCGGATTGAGGGAACTGGACGGGTTGAGCGAAGTATCCAATCCCGGGCTGGTCTGGCTTTAGTATGGTGATGAAAAACTGGTTTTTCAAGGACACCCAACCAACATTGCGATTCTCGCTAATGGAGTCGCGCGGCGCAGATTTGAAGAAAGGAATGTTGCTGCCAGTGAATTTCCCCTGCGCAAGAAATTCAGTGTCTTCCCCATCAAAGTAGCCAAACGTTAGAAGTTGGGCGTCCTGGGGGCCTGAGGGAGCGACGGTACCGGAATTCAGGTTGAATTCCCCGATGAAAAGCGGGTTAGCCGTGAGGTTGCGAAACTCAAGTTCATGGCGGACGAGATAGGCCTTCTCGTTTTCAACGTCCTGACTAATCGTGTAGCGCCGGGTAATTTGGTAGTTGTCATTTATGACTTTCCTAAACTCAACGGTGTTCGGATCGCTGGGTTCTACGAGTTGGTAGGATTCGCTTTTATCGAGTCCTTGGAGCCCCGTTAGTTCGAGGGCTGGACCGGAGCGACGTTCGTTCATGATGTAGGGGGAATCATCGTCGCGAGACCTTTCGAAATCCTTGAGGACGATTTCCTGTATCGCGCCCCCATAGTTTGTGAACCTCGCCTCCATTAGGGCGTTGTCACGGGTGACAATTCTCTCGTTCAGGTTCGCTCCAATGCTTTCCAGTTCTGCCGGGCCGGAAACATTTAGGTTTGCCTGTGGCGCAATGACGGGAATCGCTTCAGACGGATTAGCTGGTGTGTTTTGGCTCGGCGATTGGGCAGGAGGAGCGG
>CALDFV010000304.1 GCA_937942145.1 uncultured Opitutaceae bacterium | reverse complement strand
TCAAAACATACCTGGATAGGTCGAAGAAACCTAAAGAATGATTTCGCCCCATTTCTTACGCTTGCAGATCACAGCGATACTTCTACAAACGACCACAAGGGGAACGACGATCCCGCAAATTCATAGATGGCATCATCCTATCAGTTTCTTTTAACCATTGGCGGCATACTTTTGCTAGGACTCGTTGTATCCACAGTAGCACGCCGTACATTCCTCCCGCGAGTGACCTTACTACTGGTTTTCGGAGTTATTATCGGCCCGGAGGTTCTCGACATGATACCAGTCGTATTCGCCCAACGCTTCGACCTCATAGCCGACATGACCCTTCTCATGGTAGGATTTATTCTAGGAGGCAAACTCACAAAAACTTCTTTCGCAGACACTGCTGGCAAGTCTTTCTGGATTTCCATTAGCGCCGCCCTTGCCACAACCCTATTCGTAACGATTGGCCTCCTCTTCGTGGGAGTTTGTATAGAGGTTTCCATTATTCTCGGATGCATTGCTTCTGCCACTGCTCCGGCAGCGGTTTTGGATGTTATCACTGAAATGAAGGCTAAAGATAAATTTAGCTCCCTACTGATATCGATCGTCGCCCTAGACGACATTTGGGCATTGATGCTCTTTGGTATTGGGATGTCTATCGTGGACGCCCTAAACGGCACTGGAGGAGACACGAATTTCCTATTTTCGGCAGCCACTGAGATTGGGGGAGCAATTCTATTGGGTATCATAATCGGACTTCCCGCAGCTTACCTAACCGGCAGAATCAAACCGGGACAACCAATCTTATCGGAGGCCGTAAGCATTGTTTTCCTATGCGGAGGCTTGGCGATATGGCTCGATGTTTCTTATCTAATTGCAGCCATGTCGATGGGCATCATCGTCACCAATTTGGCCAAACACCACGAATACCCATTCCACGCAATCGAAGGAATTGAAGAACCATTCATGGTCGTCTTTTTCGTACTCGCTGGAGCTTCGCTCGAGACAAATCATTTACTTGAAATCGGCTTGATTGGGGTAATCTATATCCTTTGCCGGGCCGTTGGTAAATACTTCGGAGCTCGAATCGGCGGGCACTGCAGCAAGGCCAGCTTGGAAGTGAAAGATTGGATGGGAGCCGCTCTCTTGCCTCAGGCTGGCGTCGCCATCGGCATGGCGCTTGTGGCCTCTCACCAATTTCCCGAATATCGCCAATTGCTCTTGTCAGTTATCGTTAGCTCCACCGTATTTTTTGAAATCGTCGGACCCGCTATCACCCGAATGGCAATTAAACGGGTAGAGCAGGTATGACCCGAGACTCACTCTAAAACCAAGGTTTTATTTTATATCGATTCGTAAACGATAAACAACTACAATATAGATTATCCCGTAAACAATTTATCTACGACATTTCCCGTATTGATCGTGGGGCGCTCTAGACGGCCACCGGTCTTGAACTCTAGGTTCATGTGGTCAAGACCGATGGCGTGGAGGATGGAAGCATGCAAGTCATGTACATGCGCTTTTTCCTCGACTGCCCACAAGCCGAGATCGTCGGTTGTCCCAATCGTCTGGCCGCCTTTGACTCCGCCACCAGCCATCCACATGGTAAAGCCAAAGGGGTTGTGATCGCGGCCGTCACCCTTTTCACTCATCGGCGTACGCCCAAATTCTCCGCCCCACACCACAAGAGTGTCTTCTAGCATTCCGCGCCGTTTTAAGTCCTCCAACAAGCCCGCGATGGGCAGGTCTACCGACTCGCAGAGGGCGGTACTCCGTTTCTCGTGATTGGCATGCGTGTCCCATGCACTGCCCGCTCCACTGTAGACTTGCACGAATCGCACCCCTCGTTCGACTAAACGTCGGGCAAGCAAACATTGGCGACCAAATGGCTCCGTCTCTTTGCGATCCATGCCATAGAGCGCTTTTGTGGAAGCCGTTTCCGAGGACACGTCGACTGCCTCAGGGGCCTCAGCTTGCATACGATAGGCCATTTCATACGCATTGATTCGCGCCTCCAACTCGTCGTCGAAATGGTTCCGTTCCGAATGCTTCCGATTCATCCGAGTGAGCAACTCAAGCTTCCTTCGCTGACGGGCATCCGATATCCCTTCTGGCGGAACCAGATTTTGAATCGGCACCGATCCATTCTGAAACAAGGTCCCTTGATATGTTGCCGGCATGAAACCCGTTCCCCAATTTCGTACGCCACCCAGCGGCATTTTCTCACGATCCGTAAGCACGACGTACGAGGGAAGGTTCTCGTTGAGCGAACCCAATCCGTAAACCGCCCAAGATCCCAGTGAGGGACGTCCGCCCAATATTGAGCCGGTATTCATTTGGCACACAGAGCCCACATGATTCAATCCGTCCGCCCAGCAAGATCGGATAACAGCTAGGTCATCCACGTGCTTGGCTACATTAGGGAACCAGTCCGACACCCATAAACCACTCTCGCCATGCTGCTTCCACTTCCGCGGGGAACCTAGCAATGGCGAGCCCTGTTCTCCCATCGCGGTTATCGGCTCTTTAAAACTCCTAGGTAAGGTCTGGCCGTGCAGCTTATTCAGCATTGGCTTCGGATCGAATGTATCCAAATGGCTAGGACCCCCCTCCATGAACAGGAAAATTACCTGTTTCGCCGTTCCGCGATGATGGCCCACTTTGGCGGTCAAGGGATTCGCCGGCGCACCCATGAGATTGTCCGTTCCGAGAATAGTCGCCAGACCAAGCCCAGCCACTCCACCACTCGCTCGTAGCAAGAAGTCTCGTCGAGTTAATGCCGCTTCATGATGCGGAACTAAACCGCGTTTGTTATCCCCGTAATACTTCATCAGGCGTCCTCGTCTACCGACCCGCTAGTTGATATAAATAAACTCATTCGTATTTATGAGAATGTGACAAAAGTCAGTCCATGCCTCCGAATTTGCGCTTTCGCCCAAAAATCCCTGGGCAAGCTGCATCTCTTCAATTTCCGGCACTCTTCCTAAAGCTACTTCATAGGCCGTCACGATCCTCTCTTCAACCCCATCAGACTCTAGATTCTGCAGATAATCTGCGAAACGCTCTGCCCGAGACAAAACCCACTCGCCATTCATCATGGTCAAGGCCTGCAAGGGCGTCGTTGTCACATCCCGGGCGTGACAGCTATTGTGCAAATCCGGCGTGTCGAAACTATTCATCATCGTGCGTAGTTTGTTCCGCTTATTCACTACGTAAATAGAGCGTCGGGCGGACTTTTCCTCCGAGACTCCGGGTCCACCCATGGTTGAATCGATCTCTCCACTCACAAGAAGCATGGAGTCTCGAAGCTGCTCTGCATCCATGCGCCGGACAGGCATGCGCCACACCAACTTATTGTTTGGGTCTATCTGTTCGGCTATTTCATTTCGGCGGATTGAACCTTGACGATAAGTCGCCGAAGTCATGACCAAACGATGCATTGATTTCAGGCTCCAGCCATCATCAATGAATTTCTGCGCGAGCCAATCTAAAAGCTGAGGATGACTGGGGCGTTCACCCAAAGATCCGAAGTCATTGCTCGAGGCAACGATTCCCGATCCGAAATGCCATTGCCAAATTCGGTTTGCCATGACTCGAGCGCTCAACGAATTGGAAGGATCGGTTAGCCATTTCGCTAAGGTAGCGCGACGACCCGTCGTGTTCGGGTTTCCAGGAATTGGCTCAATTTTAGGTTTCTCCAAATTTAAAACTGACAAATAGGCTGGAGCCACTTCGCCTTCCCCTTTTTTGGAAGCGACATAGGTACTTGGCGGCGTTCCGCTGACATCGCGCACCGACGATACCCGTTCTCGTTCTTCCGGCTTAATGGAATCAAATTTGGCAAGCTCCTCATGCAGCGTTTTCCATTGATCGACTTTGTCTTTCGGAACGTTTTTCGCGATGTCCTTATTAGTTCGCCATCCCATCATCTTATTCGCAAATCGAGCGAGCTGCTCTTCATAGGAAGTACGCTCCTTCTGCATGACGATTTCCTGAATATAAGGGGGCAATTTGGCGAATGCCGCATCCCAGCCCTTCTTGTATGCCACTGACTCGATACGGTCTATTTCACTCCGAACATTTGCTGTCTGCTCCTCCCAAACAGCTAACTCTTTTTCATACAATCGATCCGCTTCCGGGCCGCCTAGATAAACATCCTCCCAGGGAGATATCGCGGAAAAAAACGCTTGGAACGAGTAGTAGTCTTCTTGAGAGATGGGATCAAACTTATGGTCGTGGCATCGAGCGCACTTCATACTGAGACCGAGAAAAACGTCGCTCGACACGTCGGTTATATCATCCAAAATAGCGCCCCAATGACGCCCCATGTCCGGCTGGTTATCTTCATAAGGCCACAAACGCAGGTAGCCAGTCGCTCGCTTAGCGTCGTCATTATGAGGATACAGTTCATCGCCCGCGATTTGCTCTTCAACAAATCGCGAGTAAGGCTTATCAGAATTAAATGACTCGATCACATAGTCCCGATACCGCCAAGCGTTTGGTCGGAGAACATCCGCCTTATAGCCGTCCGAATCCGCATATCGAACCAGGTCCAGCCAATGGCGAGCATAGCGCTCTCCATACCGTGGAGAATTTAGAAGTCGATCGATAAGTCTCTCATATGCGTCAGGACGCGGATCGTTAACAAACTCAGATACCTCATTAGCGGTTGGCGGAAGGCCAAGCAAATCGAACGAGGCTCTTCGAATCAGTGTTCGCCGGTCTGCTTCGGGTGTGGGATCTATTCCATTCTCCTCGAGCCGTGAGAGAATGAAAGAGTCAATGGGATTCCGCGCCCAGTCGCTATTTCGCATTTCCGGCACTGAGGGACGCTCCAATGGCCGAAACACCCAATTGGAAAGGCTATCCTGAGAACGTTCCTCCGCAAACCCGATGGGAGTCAGGGTTAGCAAACAAACCAGCCCAAGACGGAATCCAGGCCGGGCATATCGTATTCTTGAGACTTTACGTGGGGTAGGCATTGGAAAAACAAGAACCATACCCGCTAATCCCTAAACAGTCAAGAAACGGAATGAGTATCCGCTCCCAGCGTGAATTCGACTTTGAGCAAGCTAATCTCTTACTAAGCATGTAATAGAAATCCTCAAATCTCGTTTGGGAGACGTTAAAGGCAGCGGGCGATCTCCGAGCGCCCACAATGAAAGACTAGCAGAGGCTTCTCATCGATCCTGAGCGGAGTCGAATGAGCAGCCTGTTTCTATTCGCAATAAACAGGCAGGATGCCTGTTCTA
>CALDFV010000303.1 GCA_937942145.1 uncultured Opitutaceae bacterium | reverse complement strand
GCGTAATCAGTAATTCACAATAAAGTAAATTTTTACAGGGTCTTTTCTTTCCAGAAAAGGCCCGTTTTATTTTCAGGTACAGGGGAGGCAATTGTTCTGCCCGCGATTCTTATATTCCCAATGGCTACTCGCCGACAATGGAAACGACCAGATGGCGAGTATGCGTTTGTATGCGGTGTTCCCAGAGAAAGAGTCCTTGCCAGGTCCCTAAAAGGAGGTTCCCGTTAACAAAGGGGATTGACTCTGAACTCCGGGTGAGGGCGGTTTTGATATGACTGGGCATGTCGTCCGGCCCTTCGTATGTATGAGTAAAGTGGGGGTCGTTGTCGGGCACAAGACGGTTTAGATAGTTTTCAAGATCGTGGCGGGCGGAAGGATCGGCATTCTCCATTAGGACAAGGCTACAGCTGGTGTGGCGACAGAAGACGTTGAGGGTGCCATTCTCCAGACCGGATGATTTAAGAGCGTTTCTTGCTTTGTCGGAAATTTCGTAAGTTCCTTGGCCGTTGGTTTCGATATGAAACTCGGTATGCTGGATCTTCATTTTGGGGAAGAGACTAGTTGTTTGATGAACCGACTGTATTGCCTTCTGCGATGTGGTCCTCTTCAGGCTCGAGCAAAATAGCAAAATCGAGTTCCTTCTGGTCTCGCTTGATTCTGAAAAGGAGGAAATCTCCCGGGTCTTTGAAGAAAATACTGTCACGCAAGTCGTTTAGATCCGCAATTTGCGATCCTTCGAGGTTCAGTATTTCATCTCCTGGCTGAAGACCGCTTCGTTCTGCAGGGCTTCCCGGAACGATGGACTTAACCAGGACGCGTTTCCCGATATTGTAGGTGTCTGGCTTCTCCTCAAACTCGATAGGCAGTAAGCCGTATCTGACTTTCTGATACTGTGTAAGGTTAGAGACAATTCTCGCTAGAGCCTTGGTTGGGATTATGTATGATGAATCCACTTCGGGTAAAGTGGCCATAACAATACCGATAAGTTCGTTATCAGCATCGAAAGCGGGCGATCCACCTTCGGCAGGTCCGATAGAAATGCTGAGGCGTGTATAGGTCAGGGGAAAGACTACTTCAGCAAAGTGGCTCTCGTAACCGGTGACGAGCCCGAATTTAGGAGTAGGACTGAAGTCAAGTGGGCTTGTTACGGAAAACGCCAGAGCTCCGATTTCGAGGCTTCCCTTGTCTTCGATCAGTTTGATGTACTCGAAGGAGTCGGGCAAATTAATTACCTGCAGGAGAGCCACATTCGTACGGGCGTCTGATCCGACAATATCCGCGAGAAATGATATGCCACCCTTTTCAATCCAAACTCGGGTAGCGTTGTCAGTGGGAAGATAGCTTGTCAGCACTTGTCCCTTCTCGCTGATAAAGAAACCGGAAAACACTCTAAGTACGACTTTTGGCTCGTTGTTCTCCGAAAGGGTCTCGGTGGCAACCTTTACTCGAACGACGGCGTTTTTGCGATCCTGGTAAATTCCCTGGACCGTCTTCTGCAGATCGAGCACGCTACCGCTGCTTTGACCGTAGGCGACCTGAGAGCCTGAAAGCAGGCTGGTGGCGAGAATTACGACTGAAGCTCGTGCCGCGATAGGGGCACGTTTGAGTAGCCGAATGAACATGGGCTAAAAATGGCTCCAAGTACCGATGACCTTGGCGCCCAAATCGGTTCCGGAATTGATGTGGCCAGCGGTGAACTGTTTAGGTTCAGCGATAATCTGATAGTTCACAGGAATCGACTTTTTCGTCAGAGCGTTGATCTCGTAGGAGGGAGTTGCATTGATCCCGTATGAGAAATCAACTTCGTTTGCCTCAGCTTGTGGATGGAGATCATTGACTACAAAAATAGGCTGATCGATAGCGGAAGCGTCGTCCACTGCGGGGTGCATTGGCTCCGTTTGGGTGAGGCTGGTCGTGGTTTGTCCTCCTGTGAAATAATCGGTTTGTGATACAGTAAAGACACCAAGTGCCAATATGCTTGCCGTAGCCGTAGCTGCTGCGGACTTCCGAGCAATTAGAATGGAAAGCTTTCCGACCCTTTCATACCATGACTGCGTGCGGACAAGAGCGGCGAGTTGCTTGCTTCGCATTTCCTCGTCAAACTTGTCCCAAAACGCTTCATCAGGCTTCTCCTGGCGTTTCAGCTGTACCAGATGTCTAAGGCGTTCGTCGTCTTTTGGGGAGAATGTTTTTTTAAAGAGCATCTTAGGCTTAGAGATATTCAACGAATGTAGTCCTTCAACTCGCCTTGAAGGAATTGTTTAGCGTAGTGGAGACGGGATCTAACAGTGCCAATGGACGTCCCGACGATGTCAGCGATTTCCTTGTGACTCAGACCGTCAATCTCAAAAAGGGTGATCACGGTTCTGTGTTTGACCGACAATTTTTGGAAAGCGTCGTTCAGCCTTTCCTGGAGTTCGGTCATCAAGGCCGCTTTGTCCGAGTCGGACTCAGTCTTCAAATTTTCAATGAACCCTTCCGTATGATCCTCCTCGACCATTTTTTCGAAGCTGAAAAAGCGTCGCAACTTGTTTTTTCGGAGGTGGGTGAGCGAAGTGTTTAACGCGATTCGGTAGAGCCAAGTGAAAAAACTAGATTTCCCCTTGAAGCGGTTGATCGATTGAAACGCTTTGATAAAAGTCTCTTGGGTCAGGTCTGAGGCATCCTCCCGATTGGATGTCAGATTGTAGATCACCGAGTAAACCCGTTCTCTGTACTTGAGAATCAATGAGTCGAATGCGTCTACATCACCGGCCTGGATCTTTCGTACGATGACGAGATCCTCATCTGCTTCCAATCGCCTCTCAGGCGAAGAAACGAGCGGCTTAGTGATGGTTTTGATTACACTCATTGGGGTGAGTTTGAAGATAAGCTAACTATTGTAGGTCAAATGTCTAGGTCCCTTCGTTGAAAATAGCGAAAATAGGCGAAATCTCCATCCTAACATTAGGATCTTGTCCGATCTGACTGGAGGGCTTCTACCTGGTTCCATAAAAGTTCGCTAATCGTGTACAGAAGATCCGCATCTTCGTTACCGGCATAGGAAGTAATGGCTCCCCGGGCGAGTTGAACTTCTTGGAAAATGGCCTCTCGAACGGTGTCTATTACACCCAATTCGGCTAGCTTGGATTGCCACATTGAGATGTCGGCCTCGTTTTTACCTGCCAGCGTGTCCCTCAGCAGGGTGGCTTCTGCTGGCGGAAGGCGATCGCGGAGCAAGATGACAGGAAGTGTCGCCTTGCCGGTTGCGATATCAGTGCCCAGCGTTTTTCCGATTTTCTCTTCCGATCCTATCAGGTCGGTAAGGTCATCGTACATCTGATAGGCGATTCCCAAGTGCCGTCCAAAATTCCCGGCAGCCTCGACATAAGGTTGATCTCTTTCGGCCAGGCGCGCTCCGAGAAAGCAGGCAACGCTGAAGAGTTCTGCGGTTTTTAGATCTATGACCCTTCGATAGGTAGCTAGATCAATATCAGGATCGCCTCTTTGCATCGTTTGGAGGATTTCCCCCGTACAGACGTTTCGCATGGCGATGGCCACCTTCTCACTGACTTCTGAAGTTGGAAATTGGGTTGCAAGGTATACGGCGTGCGAGAAAAGGGCATCTCCGAGGAGTACAGCCGTGGCGTTTCCGTCTTTTTTCGCAACGGTGAGACGGCTGCGGCGAATGTCAGCCTCATCCATAATATCGTCGTGGACGAGGGTCGCAAGGTGGATAGTTTCAATAACCGCAGCAAGTTTCACTAGTTTCTGATCAACAACGCCTTCCCCTTGCCATCCGCTAAAGAAAATTAGGGACGGCCGAATGCGTTTACCACCTGTGTCGATGCAATATTCTACGTATTCCCGAATTTCCTCCTCGAAACTGCTGACTTGCCGCAAGAGAAACGTGTCGAGAGTCGCCAAGTGGGGTTCGAGCAGTTGAAACAGCCCGGAAAGCAGCTTTGACTCACCTGGAATCGGCGTTTGGGAAGCTTGGCTCATGTCGATCGTCGTTTTCAGTTTCTCTTCGTACCTCAGTCAGGGTACGGCTCGAGGGTTACCATGACTGCGTTTTGAAAAATTCCGAAACAAAAATCGCCTCGTTCAAAGCTTAGCCTCAGTCGTTATATCGCAGAGGTTAAACACTTTAAGGAGAGATCCGGCAAAATTAGGCTCTTTTGAGGTCTGCTTTCAGACCATCTTTACCTTTGTCAAATCCTGTCCGTCGATGACTCCGATGGGTTTGAAATCTGCGTCAACGACGATTAGGTCGTCAATCTTCCGATTTTCGAAGATCCGCAGGGCCTCAACGGCCAGAGAACCAGAGTTGATAGTAATCGGAGATTGTGTCATGAAACTGGATACTGATTTCCCCAGGAAGTCGGCATCCTCGAGAACGAGCCTTCGAATGTCTCCGTCGGTGAAGATCCCACTCAGCTTGCCGTTCTCGTCTGTAAGAGCGATGCATCCGCTGTTGGGATTTGTCATATGCTGGAGACATTCCTTGCAGGTCGCCTCGTCGCTTGAAATCGCGAATTGCCCAGTCGGACGCATGATTGAATCAACGCTCGCGGCCAGAGATTTGCCGATGCTTCCCCCGGGATGAAACTGCACGAAATCCTCTCGACTGAAGGCTCTCCATTCTAAAACCACCATGGCGAGGGCGTCTCCGATAGCCATAGATGCGGTTGAGCTCGCAGTGGGAGCAAGATCCAGCGGACAGGCTTCCTTGTCTGCCCAGTAGATCAAGCGCTGGTCGCAAAGCTTCGAGAGGGAGGCGTCCGGCATAGAAGTCACGGCAACCGTTCGGACGTCGAATCGTTTGAGAATGGGTACGAGTCGAAGGAGCTCTTCGGTCTCGCCGCTGTTGCTAAACGCTAAAAGAGCGTCCCCTTTGCGGCACAAGCCCATATCGCCGTGGAGAGCGTTTACAGGATCTAGAAATGTGGAGGGGGCGCCAATGCTGTTGAATGTTCCGACCAGTTTTCGGGCAATATGGGCACTCTTCCCGATTCCGGAAAAAATGAGCTTTTGCCCATCATTAAGGGAATCGATCACAGTCGCCGCGACTTGAGCGAACGCTGAATCAAGCTGAGCGCTAGTTTTCGCCAGAGCCTCGGCTTCAATATCAATGCACCGCCGGCCTTTAGCAATTATTTCGTCAGTATCCATTGATCAGGGAGAGAGAATGCGTTTAGCTGATTTCAGACTTGGAAAGTCAACAAGAGGTGGTCTCATAGTGTACGTTCATTTCTGATCATGATAAGAAGATCCTACGCATCAAAACTTATTTTCGCTCTTATTGGGACGTTCGTGTTTACGGGCTGTTCCGACCGGATGTCGCTCGATGTCCTGAGTGAGACGGAGGATCCCGTGTATCGTAGAGCGAAGGATCTCCTTTCCCGCAACCTCTACAACGAGGCGCTCTCGCAATTTACCAAGATCATCTCGAAGAGATCCGGCAACGCCCCCGAGTCCCATCTGGAGGCAGGATTGATTCATCTGGATCACATGGATGACCAGTATTCCGCCATCTATCATTTTAAGCATTATCTAGTTATTAAGAGCCGCGATCCGGACTCGTCGGAACGCAGCGCAGGAATGGCTCGGGTAGAGGACCTGATTAAGACGGCGAAAAAGGATCTGCTCACTACGGAAGACGCGAAAAATTACCGTCTGAAACTATTGGATACGATAGAACAGCTTCGGCGCGAAAACGAGACCCTAAAAAGCCGGTTGGCCGAAACGAGAAATAGCACCCTTAACATGCCGCAGACTAGGCAGGAACCCGAACGCATCGAGTCCGTGGCACCCAATCGCCAGCTACCTGCCCGGCCGGGAAATCCGCCCGTTGCGGGTACCCGGACTTACGTTGTGAAGGAAGGGGACAGCCTTTATAAAATCAGTAGCGAGGTATATGGGAATGGAGGTCGCTGGATGGAGATTCTAGAGGCAAATAGCTCGGTTTTGCCCAGTGAAAGGCAATTGCAGCCGGGTATGTCCTTGGTGATTCCCTAGTTTTTTGTGCATCGATTCAAGAGATGCGGATGATGGTTTTGCCGCCGCCTGCTTGAATGCGGTCGCCAACACTTTTTCCTAACAGCTCATTTCCAATGGGAGACCGTGATGAAATGACGGTTATCGTTGAATTGTCATCACAAGGAATTTCCATACCTCCCATTCCAGGAGCGAGAAAGTAGATTTCCCGGCCTTGCGAAGAGAGCAAAGTTACGAGGGCTCCGAGCGCAATAGGAGAGGATTGGGTGAAGTCGGGTAGGCTAAAGTTTTTTACAGCGGCCAGGCTCTCCCGCAATTCGACGGCATGACGCGCTTGACCGCTTGCCAAGTAGGACGTTTCCAATCCTCGAGTATCATATTTTCCTTCCGCCCTCGACTCTTCGTGAGTTGCGGATTCAGCCGACTCGATGGCGGCATCGGTAGCTTGCTCGAGATCGGACTCCAGTCGTTGCGCGATCACTTGCAGGATTTCAATCTTGTCCATAGTGAATGACCCAGATCCTGATAGAGATCGCTAAGCAGCGGAGTCCAAGCCTTCAACTCCGCTTGGCCCAGACGACCCAGTCGCCCGGTGCTGGAGTTAGAAGCGTCGTAGAGTTTTTCGTTATTTCTGCTTCTCCCTTCCAGAGGCCCGTCGTGGGGTTGTACCATTTGATTACTCCGCTGGAAAAGGGTAGTTCAAGGGTTGCGGTCGTGAAGGTTTCACTGGAGTCGGTCGATTCGTCTGAATGAATGCCGTTATAGCCGTCTGGATTGTGTCCCGCAAATGATTCTGGATTCGCGATGTAGGCGATACATTCGGTCTGGTCACTGGACAAGATGGACTTCGCCAGCAGCGGGTTGCTTCCGGTGATCGCATCGTTGGGAATCCAGTTTTCCAGGCTGATTTTGGTGTCATTGAAAAACTTCTTTATCTGAAGGATGTCATGGGCTCCGAATCGAAGGCGACCAGAATTGCAGGCATCGTAATACCCCTCTATGCCTCGCCGATTTCGGTCGAAGGGCTCTGAGGAAATTAAGCCAGAGTATGATGGCAGGGCGCCCGATAGGATCGTTCCCCAAAACAGCCGGCGAAAATAGTACCGAGGAAATCGGGGCGGGTATTCCTGTTCACCGCGATCTTGAGCCAGCGCGACTGGTTTACTTTCAGTGGCCCTGGCTTCGAGGGACTTTTCACCTGTTATTTGACCGAGGGAGAAGATCGACTGAAAGGAAAACCATTTCTGGGAAGTCAGGATTGGTGGGTCGAACCTCTTCCCACACGAAGTGATGAGGGAATACCACGGGTCATTTCCTGCTAGGATTTCTCCGACCATGACGAGGGCGTCCTCCGAAGCAGATCCTGCTTCAGTTAGGTCGTGTGCGATCGACCAATGGACGTTCGGTAGGGGCGCAAATCGCTCAATCGCGTATCGCAGGGCGGAATGGGCGCTGGGTTCTCCCTCTTCGAGTCGTTTCAATTCCTCGAATTCTGGCCCGTAGAGAATAATCTCAAATTGAATTTCCGGATGCCTCTGAAGCGCGTAGTTGAGCCGTTCGTCGATCTCGTCCCAGACTTTGAGGTTGAGCCGTTTTCGATCCGGCTGAAAAAGGGAATCTGGGGATGGGGCGAGCCACGAGCGAATTCGATTGAAACCCGCTTGGGCGGCCTGATCAATATAGGGTTTCCAGCGATTCTCCTCATTCGCAAACAACCGGAAGGCATTGTCGCAAAAGTTTAAATACCACTTCCCACTGTCGTATTGAAACTGTCTTGGGTCTTTTTTGGAGATCGTCAATTTCCCTGGCAGTGCAGATGGACTCGCGTGGAAAGTCCCTGTTTCAAGGCATCGGCCTTCTACGTTTTTTGCCTCCCAAGACCACACCCCCTCTTCGTTAATGTAGCAACGCGCTTTCATTAAGCCGTCGCCTGTCAAAAAGCCTCGCGTCGATTTGATAGCGCCGCTCGGTAGAGTATAGGCTACGATTAAGGGTAGGTCGGGGCAGTCGGGACTGCTGGAAGGAAACGAAATCTCATGGCATCCTCTAAGCTGAGCTGAGTTGCTGGCGCAAATGATTGGATCTCGATTTGAAGAGTCGCTCATAGAAAGCTTTTAAGGGAAAGGCTTGGATTATTCACTGAATGCGCTCTTCGTCAAATTCGATCATGTCGGCGAAGCTGATCAGGTCGGTACGATCTTCGATGCCCATTTTCCGCTTCGCGCTTTCAAGCGCCTCGCGACCCATTTCGCTCATCCCTTTTTGGACCAACTCTCTATTCCACTTCTCGACGCGAAGATCCGAAGGAAAAATCTCGGCGAGACGATTGTCGATTTCCTCGTCGCTGGAGCTTTCTCTTACGATTTCTTCAACGGTGTCTGGGTCGATACCGAGATGTAGGCAGAGAAACCGATCGAAGCCCTTTTTATAGTTTCGCTGGTAGGATTTGCCGAGCTCGTCTTTTACGTGACGTTTCGCTTTGGCGATAAATCGAGGCAGGTGAAGCAGGCCGCAAGCGTGAGGCACGTACGGTGACGGTAGGTCATAGTGGATTTCGCCAGTGTCAGGTCTGCCATTTCGGGACATGCTGGCTGGGTGTAGTGAAGCGTGGTCTTATTACAACCCAATATTGAATCCTCTAACATCACACGCTACTCAGAAAGGAGGACGGGAACAAATCCTAGTGATTGAATCGAATCGCGGGGTGAGTTGAAAACGGATTCAGGAAAGCGCAAAGCGGAGGCTGTCGATAATGGCTGCAACGGGTTCTGCCCCTACGCTAAATCGAATCAGCTCCGGATTGATTCCGGCTTGGGCGAGTTGTTCCCGACCTTTTCTAGTGGATACAAGCTCGTAGTGCGCTAGGTACATAAAGGGACATGCTAAGGAGTGCTTCATGCCAAAGCTAGGACCCTTGCAAATAGTGAGGCGATCGTAGAAGCGGTTGAGATCTGATTCTAAATCAAAGGAAATCATTCCTCCGATTGAATTTTCGCTGCGAGCGATTTTCTGGAAATTCGATTGGGACCTTGGCTCATTGGCCCAGTGAACCCGACTGACTTTTGGATGGCGGTTCAAGTACTCGACGACTTGCATCGTAGACTCGTTGACCCGTTCCAAGTGAGGGAGATATCCGTCAATCTGCTGAGCGAGGCGTTGCTGATTTCGCTCATATGGGTAGTTTGCAAACTTCGAAACACTATCGCAGATAGACTTATTATCTGGGCAATGGTTCATTACGGATACGGCTCCCATGATGACATCTCCTTCGTTGGCGGCGTACTTGGTAAGGCTGTTTACGATGATATCCGCGTAGGGTGAAACATCGACGTTAGCGGGAGAAAGTACAGTGGGGTCCAATACAAGATAGACGCCATAGGTTGTGGCCAATTCTCGAATACGCTCAATGTCCATGGATTGTATCAAAGGATTGGTTGGCGTTTCGGTTATTATTCCGGCGAAGGAGTCCGGGTTCTTGGCGAGAAGCGTTTCAAGCTGGTCGAGATCGAAGACGTCGTGCAAATCCTTGTTGGAGCTGCCTCCGTGCGAAAGCTTGTCAAGGATGTGCATCGTATCGGCATATAGCCAGCCAAGCCTGATCCAGGAATGCCGACCTTTGGGGGCTTGGATTTGGTTGACGGCTTGAAATGTCGCGTAAATCGCGTTCATGCCAGAGTTCGCGAGGAGGATCGCTTCTGAGGCTTCCCGTCCTAAAAGCGGCTGAAGTACGCTAATAATTTTCGCTTCAGCATCTCCTTCGAAGAGCGATTCCGGTTGCGCACTTTTTTGGAGTTCATTGGCGACGAGATAGTCCTCCGCTTTTCTAGAACAAAGGTAGCCACCAATATGTTGAAGAAAGAGCTTGGCTTCGCGATTCAGCGCTTCGCCATTCGGTATTCTGACACCTGATACTCCTTGATGCTTGAGGAATTTGGATTCGGGGCAATTAAGATGGGACTCTAGTAGGTGGGCGATTTCTTCGGATGCCGTTAGCCAAATCGGCTCGTTTGGCTTGTCGAAAAACTCCTGCCAGAAAATCTCGATTTGGCGTAGGCATTCGTGCTTCACGAAGCGTGGGTATCCCGAGTTCATACGACTGAGTATCGAAGGGTCGCGCTCCTCGTAGCCAATCACCTCTTCCATTGTAGGCAGACTAACAGACACGGCATGGAGTCTGTCTGGGATACGGTTGCCTAGTGGAATCTGTTCTTCGGAAATCATTTAAATCGGGCGCGACTGTAGAAGGGCCGGGACTCATGTCGAGGACTCAGTGAGTCATGCTTTCCGATAATAGAGCGTAACTAAACGTTTGCTTGCTACCAATTCAAACCTATCACCGACCGAATGAAATTTATATCCTGGAACGTGAATGGGGTTCGTGCGGCAGTGAAAAAGGGGGCGATGACGTTTTTCGACTCCTGTGGGGCAGACTTCATTTGTCTGCAGGAGACCAAGGCAACGAGCGAAATTGTAGAGAATATTGGTTGGCGAAGCGGACTACATGTTTTTGCGAATGAAGCGGAGAAGAAGGGGTATTCGGGGACGGCTATCATCACTCCCCACGAGCCCTTGTCCGTTAGCTATGGCCTTGGGCTCAAAGAACACGATAGTGAGGGTCGCGTAGTCACTCTTGAGTACGATGATTTTTTTCTAACCAATGTGTATACGCCCAATTCGCAGAACGAGTTGAAGCGCTTGCCCTACCGGAGGGAATGGAATGAAGCCTTTCTCGCTCGGATGAAGTCGCTGGAGAAATTGAAGCCAGTCGTATTTTGCGGGGACCTGAATGTTGCGCATACAGAAGACGATCTGGCCAACCCAAAGACGAATCGGAAAAACGCGGGATTCACGAAGGAGGAGCGAGCGGACTTCGATGCAATTGTCGACTCTGGTTTCATTGATACCTTTCGCGAGTTTAAGCAGGGCAAGGGACACTATTCGTGGTGGAGTTTTCGGGCCAACTCTCGAGCCCGAAATGTCGGGTGGCGTATAGACTATTTCATCATCTCGCAGCTGCTACGATCTCGACTTAAAGCCGCAGAAATCCTCCCGGAGGTTCTTGGCTCGGACCATTGTCCCGTGACGATGGAATGGAAGTGACATAGCCGGCTCAATCCTCACCGAACCATTTTAGCGCTTTCTGTTTCGCCCTTTCTCTGTGTTCGGGTTTGATATGGGCAGCTACCGTCGCTAGGGCTAGAGCGATAGCGCCTAGGTCGTCAGTAAATCCGAGAATCGGCGTAATGTCGGGGATCGCGTCCAGCGGCAGAATGAAATATCCTAAAGCGGAAAAGATGATCGCTTTCGACTTTTTGGGAGTATCCGGATCTGAAGCGGCAAAGAAAAGGATTAGAGCTTTTTCAACGACTTCGCGCCCAGCGGTTTTGGCGAATTTGGCAATCTTTTCCTTAAGCCCTTCTTCACTATAGTTTTCCGAATAGTCGTTGTTGTTTGGGACCAGGTTGCTCATGTGATGATCGTGGTAGGGTTAACCGTGTTTTTCAGAGGAGCGCTTGTCAAAACGGTAGTTTCGGCGCCTCGGGGAGATTCAAATTTCACTCATTCTGGATTTTTGGGTCCAATTGACAGATAAACGAATGAATAACTAGTGTTCCCGCGTTCATCTGTCGTAACTATGTTTTTCCTTCGCATGCTTCCCCCCTTAGCTGTCCTAGCGGTTTCCGCAGGGATTTGCTATTGGATATTTTGGTCTGAGCCGCCTCCGCGAAAGTTTCCCCAGACGGAAACGTTGCCGGAAGTGAGTGTCTACAGTCTAGAGCCGGTCGATTATCAGGTTTGGCTCCAATCTCAAGGTACGGTTCAGGCCCGAACGGAAAGTTCCCTGATATCCGAGGTCAGGGGAAAAGTGGTAAATGTGGCTCCCGCCTTTAGGGCCGGCGAATTCTTTGAAGAAGGAGAAACGTTGTTGGAGATAGATAAGCGAGACTACGAAACCGCTGTCATTTCCGCGGAAGCGACTTCGGCTAGGGCGAGACTCGCTTTGGCGGAGGAGGAAGCTAATGCGGCTCAAGCCAGGAAAGATTGGGGTCGACTCAATCCAGGGGTTGAGCCTCCGGAGCTCGTAAGCCGTGATCCGCAACTGGCTCAAGCGAGAGCGGACGTGGCCTCCGCTGAGGCTCGAGTCGAAAATGCGCGGCTGAATTTGGAGCGTACAACGATCACTGCGCCCTATGCGGGTCGCATCCTCGAAAAGCGCGTCGACATTGGCCAGTTCGTCAATTCGGGCAGTGTGCTAGCCGAGATCTATGCGGTGGACTATGCCGAAATACGCCTGCCCTTAAGCGAAAGGGAGATTGGTTTCATTGATGTTCCCGAGCTTTACCGCGACGACTCGAATTTGGATCGTTCGATGCCGAAAGTTGCCCTGACGACGACTATTGGCAACGAGACTCTTGAGTGGTCGGGCCAAATCGTCCGGGCTGAAGGCGCCTTCGATGTACAGTCCCGGCAATTGTTCTTTGTTGCCCAAGTCGTTGACCCCTATCGAAAGCAGGGCGACGGCAGACCGCCTCTCAAAGTCGGTTCTTTTGTGCAGGCCAAAATTGAAGGCAAGGTTCTTGAAAATATGATTGTCATCCCAAGGGAAATGTACCGAAAAAACGAGTACGTCGTCGTAATAGAGGAAGATGGGACATTGAGAAGAAAGTCGATAGAAATCGAGTGGAGTGACGAGGAAAGCCTTGTTGTGAGTAGCGGGTTGAGTCCCGGCGACCGCGTGTGTTTGACGCATTTGAGTTTCCCTTCGGAGGGCATGAAGGTAGCGGTCGTTTTTGAGGATGGAATAGATGTAGCGAAAAGATCACTACCTGAAAGCGGTGACGCTGATCAGGTCGTTCAGTAGTTGATTGGAGGAGGCCTGCGATGAATAGGATAATTGAATGGTTTACGAATAATGGGGTGGCGGCGAATATTCTGATGTTCGCCATTGTGCTGGTCGGCGGCTACTTGGGATTGAACAAGGTCGTACTCAGAGAATGGCCTGACTATCTGCAAAGAGAGATCGAGGTAAGCGTTGTCTACCGGGGCTCCACACCAACCGAAGTGGAGGAATCGATCGTCATGCGTTTGGAAGAAGCTCTGTTCGATGTCGCAGGCATCAAGGAAATGCAAAGCCGGGCATCTGAAGGTTCAGGGTCGGTCACCCTGGAAATTGAAGAGGGTTACGACATGAACCAGATCCTGGATCAGGTGAAGGATCGCGTCGATTCGATCAACACTTTCCCGGTGGAAGCGGAACGGCCACGCGTCAGTCAGGATACATTTACCGAGCGCCTGATGGCCGTGGTAATCTCTGGAAATCTGGGAGAAAAGGATTTGATGCAGCTAGGGGAAATCGTCCGTGACGATCTCACTGCGCTTCCCAACATTTCCCTCGTTTCCATGAAAGTGGCCCGTCCTTACGAAATCGGCATCGAGGTTTCGGAAGAGTCGCTGAAGCGACACGGACTCACGTTCGATCAAATTGTTCAATCCGTTCGGAATTCCTCTGTCAATCTGTCGGCGGGTAGCGTGAGAACCAATGCAGGCGATATTCTCCTCAGGACCTCCAACCAGGCCTACAACTACGAGGATTTTTCAAAGATAGTCGTTTACACTCGAGATGACGGGACGCGTTTGACCTTGGAAGATGTGGCCAAAGTTAATGATGGTTTTGACGAAACGCCATTGATTTCCAACTACAATGGTCAGCGTTGTGTCGTTTTGGACGTCTACCGCTCGGGCGACCAGAATCTCATCGTCTTGGCTGACGAGGTTAAAGCCTACCTTGAAGAGAAGCAGCCTACCTTGCCCGAAGGTGTCAATCTCAGCTATTGGAGTGACGATTCCGAACGGGTGAAACAGCGCCTCTCCACGTTGGCGGGCAGTGCGATAACAGGGTTCGTTCTCGTTCTCATCGTGCTATCCCTTTTCTTGAGGCCCTCATTGGCATTCTGGGTTAGCTTAGGTATTCCCATCGCGTTCTCGGGCGCCTTCATAATGTTCTACCTGTGGGATGTTTCCCTTAACATGAGTACGCTGTTTGCCTTCATCCTCGTTCTTGGCATCGTGGTCGACGATGCGATTATCACGGGTGAAAATGTATTTCGGCGGATGCAGCAGGGAGAGGGGTCCCTGGATGCCTCCGTCAAAGGCACGCAAGAAGTCGCGGTTCCGGTTATTTTTGGCGTCCTTACAACCATCGTCGCCTTCTACCCGCTTCAGGCGATGACGGGTTTCATGGGTAACAATCTTAAACAGATTTCTTATGTAGTGATTCCGGTGCTTCTATTTTCATTGATAGAATCCAAACTTATACTCCCGGCCCACCTTAAACACTGTAAAAATATCGGGGCTACGGGTGGGAATGAATCGAAGGCTAATTTCTTGTCTCGATTCCAACGGAAAATCGCTACCGGTCTTGAGCGTGGAATAGACCGCTTCTACAGACCTGTGCTGGAAGTTTGCTTGAGAAATCGGTATGTTACATTCTCGGTTTTCGTAGGAGGCTTAGCGATTGTTTGGAGTCTCGTAGCGACAAATCGTATACAGTCTAGCTTTTACCCGCGGATTCCCAGTGACCAGGTAACGATCCGTTTGCAAATGCCCGCGGGAACGCCTTTCGAGACAACAGACTCGCACATTCGCAGAATGGAGAAGATCGCTCTCGACTACAAAGAAAAGGTCAACGAGGAGTACGGGACGGAGATGATTCGCAACGTGTTCGCGACGGCGGGAGGTCAACCGATGTATCGGAGCTATGGATCTAGGGCAGTGGGCGTTGCGGAACTAGGAGAAGTGGTTATCGAGCTCACGCCATTTGAGTTGCACGGCTTGAACTATGGCAGCTCAGAGGCAACTGCTTTTCTCAGGCAAGCGATTGGGCCGATTCCCGATGCTGAACGGTTGTCGTTGGGTTTCTTGCGAGGGGGTGGTTCGGGGGTTTATTTGAGGTTTACGAGCCCAAGCTTCGACGATCTAAAGGCGGCATCCAGTCAGTTGCAGGATAAGCTGGTGGAATATAGAGGTCTGTCGGAGATTACCGATTCCTTCGAGAGCGCCAAGGCGGAATTCGAGCTGCAGCTTAAGCCGCAGGCGGAGTATTTGGGAATCACGGCCAGCAATCTGGCCCGTCAGGTAAGGCAAGCGTTTTTTGGAACCGAAGCCCAGCGAATTCAGAGAGGTCGCAATGATGTGCGTGTGATGGTTCGTTATCCCGAGGCTCAGAGAAAGTCACTGGCCACCTTGGATTCAATGATGATCAGGACGCCTAACGGAACGGAGGTACCGTTTGACACCGTGGCCGAGATTGAACCCGGCAAGAGCCTTCCCGCTATCTACCGAGTCGATCGGATGCGCCAGCTTACAGTCTCCGCGGAAGCGGAGTCGGATGAAATCGATGTTGATTCAATCGTTATGGAATTGGAGCGCGATTTTCTTCCAAGTTTGGCTGAGCAGTACACCGGGATGAACTACGTCAAATCAGGTAATGCTAGGCAACAGGAAGAGGATGCTCGTAATATTCGGTTCAATACTATTCTAGTTGTCCTGGGCGTTTACGTTTTATTGGCGATACCGTTCAAAAGCTACGTCAAACCATTTGTCGTCATGGCGGTGATCCCGTTCGGCATTGTCGGGGCGATTCTTGGGCATGTAATCATGGATTGGATACTAGGTGCGATATGGGATGACGGTGTGACCGTTAATATTATGTCCCAGCTTGGGTTTCTAGCGCTGTCAGGTGTGGTTGTAAATGATAGCCTCATTATGGTGCATTTCATCTCTGCCCGAGTGAAGGAAGGTGTAAAGCTAGGAGAAGCCGTTCGGTCGGCGGGCGTTCGCCGGTTTCGTCCAATCCTCCTAACATCGATGACGACCTTCGCCGGCTTGCTCCCATTGATGTTCGAGCAGAGCAGAGGCTCCAAGTTCATGATCCCCATGGCGATTTCGCTGGGTTGGGGAGTCGTATTTGCAACCGTAATCACGTTGATTCTAGTCCCCATAAATACCCTTATTCTGGATGATATAAAGCGAGGTTTCAGCGTGTATTGGCGCTGGCAATGGAATCAACCACAAGAGGTGGTTCTCGAGGCAGAGGCAATCGCAGATAAGTCTTAAATAGATGAAGATGTGTAGCCTCGATAGGCTCACTCAGAGTCTCTAGCGGCTTTGTGTAGATGCGTGAGGCATACAAGAATCAGATTTGGCTTCATTTTGCTGTTCTAATATTTGGAACGACGGGAATTCTCGGGAAGCTGATTTCACTAGGAGCCTACCATTTGGTTTGGTATCGCCTGGTTGTCGCGGTCATCGCGCTGGGGCTATTTTTGCTGGTTGTTCAACACCGATTTAGGTCCAGAGGCGATTCATTGATAAAGATGCTCGCCGTGGGTATTATTCTAGCTGCTCATTGGGTTTCGTTTTTTGAAGCGATCAAGCAATCGAATGTCTCCGTAAGCTTGGTATGTTTCTCGAGCTCAACGCTGTTTGTGTCGTTTATTGAGCCCTTATACTATAAACGAAAGGTCGCTTGGCATGAACCCGTACTGGGCGCGTTCATTGTTGTCGGTCTGTCTTTTGTATTTCGGGCGGAGTTCAAGCATATTGTTGGGATGCAGTTGAGTATTCTCTCAGCCTTCCTGGCAGCGTGGTTTACGGTCTTGAATGGGCTCCTGGTAAGAGACAACGATGCTAGGACGATTACGTTTTTCGAATTATTGGGAGCGCTAGGGGCACTTTCCCTGTTCATGCTGCTTACCGATAAACTTAAGGTTCGTGAGCTGAGTCTTCCTTTTGCCGACCTCGGCTGGCTCCTCATTTTGGGTATTGTGTGTACGGCATTCTCGTTCGTGCTCAGCGTACAATTAGTTAAGAAAATTTCCCCCTACTCGTTTGTGATGGCGGTCAATTTGGAGCCGATTTACGCAATATTGCTGGCCCTGCTGATTTGGCCAGAGAGTGAGACCATGTCGGAAGGATTTTATTTGGGGGCGGGGATTGTTGTCCTGACGATTTTTCTCAACGGCTACTTTCAGAAGAAGAGAATGCCTTTCGCCACGGGCTCTGTTGACAGAGGAGGCTGAAACTATTTGATCTGGCTCAAGATATGGCTCGAGGAACGCACGACAGCATTGAAGACGATCGGAATGAATCGATTCTGATATACGTAAACGGGGAAATGGTTCCGCGAAATGAGGCGAAGATTTCCGTTTTTGATAGTGGTTATCTGGTGGGAGATGGAGTGTGGGAAGGCCTACGGCTTCATAAAGGCGTATTCGTTTTTTTAGAAGACCACCTTAATCGGCTTTTTGAAGGTGCCCGTATGATATTCATGGATATGGGAGAGACGCTTGAATCCTTAGAGGAGAAACTCAAGAAAGCGGTAGATTCGAACGACATGGTAGATGGTGTGCATCTTCGTTTAATGGTCACGAGAGGAAACAAAAAAACCCCTTCGCAGGATCCTCGACTGACAGTGACACCTCCTAACATTGTCATTATTCCTGAATACAAGATTGCCAACACCGAATCGAAACGTTCTGGGGTACGATTGTTTACCTCTGCCATACGAAGAGGATCGCCAGACTATTTGGACCCACGATTGAATTGCCACAGCAAATTGCATGAGGTGATCGCCCTTAGCCAGGCGATTGGAGCGGGGGCGGATGAGGCATTGATGCTAGACGTCAATGGTTTTGTATCCACATGCAACGCTACTAATTTCTTTATCGTTCGCAATGGCGAGGTTTGGACATCAACGGGTAGCTATTGCATGAATGGCGTAACTCGCTCCAAAGTGATTTCCGTTTGCGAGAAAAAGGGAATCGTGGTTCGCCAAAAAGACTTTTCACTGGTGGATGTGTATAGTGCGGATGAAGCGTTTGTCACCGGAACGTTTGGAGGTTTGACGCCAGTGATTGAAGTGGATCGGCAGCGATTGCCATACGAAGCGATCCCGGGAGAAATGACCTCGAGATTGAGCGAGTTATACAATCAGGAAATCGACGATTACATAGAACGAGCAAAGCAATGAAGGCAAGCGAGACGAAGCGGATTTCGATCTGGTCGGGCCCTCGAAATGTGTCAACGGCCTTGATGTACTCGTTCGCCCAAAGACCGGATACGCGAGTTTTCGATGAGCCCTTGTACGCTCACTACCTTTCGAGCCAGGCGGACCGACCGCCCCATCCGGGAGAAGAAGACATCCTGCGTGCTCAAGACAACGACGGAGAGCGTGTAGTCGAAGACGTTTTGCTGGGGGAATTTGGAAAGCCGGTTCTCTTTCATAAGAACATGGCCCATCATTTGGTGGACCTCGACTGGGGTTTTCTGAACAGACTGACGAATGTGCTCCTAACGCGCCAGCCTCGCGACATGCTGCACTCCTACTCGAAGACGATTCCAGAATTTGGCTTGGCAGACACAGGGTATGATAAGCTCAAGCGAATCGCCGATGGGATTATTGCCGCAGGACAAGCCCCTATCGTCATTGATTCGAAGCGCCTTCTGGAATCTCCCGAATCTGCATTGAGAAATTTATGTCGAAAGGTGGGCATCGATTTCAGTTCCTCGATGCTTTCATGGGAAGCCGGACCCAAAAAGGACGACGGTGTCTGGGCACCCCATTGGTATCACAATGCCCACCGGTCTACCGGTTTCGCTCCCTACCAACCGAAATCAGAACCTTTTCCTGAGCGACTGAAGCCGTTACTCGATGAGTGCCAATTGCTATATGATGAATTGCTACCTTGGGCGATTTCCTAGTTGAACGTTCTCTAAATTTAAAAAAATCCCGCTCTTCTTTGGAAGAACGGGATCAAAATGATTAGGCTGGAAGTCGAATCAGCTTTCTTTTTCCTTAACCGCAGTCGGAACAATCAGGAGTTTACCGTCTTCCTTTTTGACGACCCCTGTCACTAGCAAATTTTCGGTTTTGCCCTGACAGAAGTAGGCGCCGTGCTCTAAATTCTTAGTCAGGAGGTAGGTCTTCACCTTGCCGTCTTTTCCTTTTACCTGAAGCGCGTTGGTGCACTTTTCGGCTTCGCCCAAGGAACACTTGGCACAAAGGCCTGTGCCTTCTAGGGTGACTTCTTTATCCTCCGCTAGAAGCGGGAGCGAGAACGCAATGCTCGCGATTAATATCAATAACTTTTTCATATGCAAACTCCTTGATTTAGGGTGTTCGATGATTCTCGAATAGGACAGACAGGTTAGATTGGCCTCCCAATATTGGCAAGAGTGTAATTAAGTGCCTCCTCGTGATTAAAACGTCCCTCAAGTCGGTTGGATTGCATGTAGTGAGGGTTAGGATTGAGACGGTTCTTGAATAACTGATCCTGTTTTGTTCCGATTAGGTCGTGAGAGAGCTTTTGTTGCACACCAATGTGTCATTCAGAAAAAAGCGTTTCTGTAACCCTAGAATAGATATTCAACATGCCTCAAAATTCTCGTCGTTCCTTTCTTAAAGACCTATCCATGGGACTCGGCGCGTTCTCAATTGCGAACGCGTTGCCAGACCTAGCCGCCGCGGCGGCGCCGAAAACGCCTCGCAAGCTCGGGATCGCCCTCGTGGGATTGGGAAACTATGCGACCAAACAATTAGCGCCCGCTCTCGAATCGGCAACGGATTGCTATTTGTCGGGAATTGTCACGGGCACGAAGGAGAAGGAGTCCGTTTGGAGAGCCAAATACGGGATCAAGAAAGCGAGCATATACAACTACGAGAATTTCGATTCAATCGCCTCGAATGATGATATTGATATTGTTTATATCGTGCTCCCGAATTCCATGCATGCGGAGTACACCATTCGAGCGGCGAAAGCGGGGAAGCACGTGATCTGCGAAAAGCCGATGGCACTAAACGCAGCCGAGGGACAGACTATGATCGACGCCTGCAAGGCAAACGGAGTGATGTTGTCAATTGGCTATCGCCTCCACTTCGATCCGAATACGATTGAAATTATGAAACTGGCCAAAGAGCAGCCGTATGGCCCTATCAAATACGTGCAGTCCGAAGCCGCGTTCGCAATGGGCAATAATCTCGACGCTTGGCGCTTGAATCGCGAGTTAGCTGGTGGTGGTGCGGTTATGGATATGGGAATCTACTGTATTCAGGCAGCCCGTTACGCAACCGGCGAAGAACCGATTGCGATTCGAGCTCAGGAGACCAAGACGGACTGGGAAAAATTCAAGGAGGTGGATGAGACCGTTACTTGGCAAATGGAGTTCCCAGGCGGCGCTTATTCCAATTCGACGACGTCCTATAATCTAAGGGCCAACCGCTTGTATGTAAGTTATGCCCAAGGAGCGGCTCTTTTGGAGCCTGCTACCAAGTACACGGGGATTAAAGGACAGGTCTTCAAGGGACAGAATCCTGTCAGGACGCTCGAGGTTCAGACGGTCAATCAGCAGGAACGGCAAATGGATGGCTTCGCTCGCAGCGTTCGAGAAGGGATTCCTTCGATTGTCTCGGGAGAAGAAGGACTGAGGGATATGAAAGTGATTGATGCGATCTATCGTTCTCTCGCGACTGGCGGCAAACGAGTAGAGATATAGAAAACGGCGGGTAGAAAAATTGGTGTAAGGCGGTTTTCGTAGAGTCGCCTACCTAAGGTATTGCCGTTAGAGGGATTTTCGGCATTAGAGATTCTAATTGGAAAATTGATGGGATGATTCTACCGCGAGGTGAAATTAGACGACTACGAGTAGAGTGACTTATCCACATTTCGGTTTGGCAGATTTTGATGAATAAACGCCATTTTTCTTTCGTCTAATAGGTGAAAAAGCGCTTGTCTGAGTAGCGTAAGCCGTTGGATTCTGCTAAATTGTGTGATCCCCAATACAGACAGAAAGGAGTGACCCAAAGATGAGAATACCCAATAATGCCCTAACAAAACGGATACGTTTAGACGTTTGCCTGGCGACTGCATTAATGACGTTTTCGGTTTTCCACCAACCTGCAGTTTTTGGTCAGAGCAACAGTCGCTCGAGGTCGTCGAGTTCAAACTCGACTGTTCAGACGCCGTCAAGGCAAAGCACATCCACTGCGTCCGCTCCTCGACGATCAACCTCTGTTTCGAGCCAATCTCGTTCTAGCTCTTCACGCAGTGCGGCCCATTCGAGCCGCTCAACACCATCGGTATCCTCTCGCTCTAGCCGCAGTTCCAGTTCCCCATCACCTCGAAGCCCTTCGGTTTCCCGCTCGGCTCAGTCTAGCCGTTCCAGTCCATCGGCATCCCGTTCAACATCGTCTCCTTCAGCCAGACAGCAAAGTTCCCCCTCACGGTCTTCTCCATCGATTTTTTCAAATTCGCGAAGCTCAAGCAGATCGACGACCTCGCGGTCGCCAACGTCCAATTCTAGAGTCTCGCAGCCCAGGCCTCAGGCCTCTCCTCGCCAGCAAATGTCTGCGCCTCGACGCGCGGCCCCTTCAATTACTTCTTCCCGCAGTTCTTCGAGCAGCTCGCGCCCGACCGTCTCGCGTACTCCGATTAGCAGGTCTTCCACAAGCAGCGTTCGAGAACCGGAAAGGGCTGCCCCTTCCTACTCGTCGGCGCCAAGTCGTTCAACGAGTTCCACAACGAACGCCAACCGTTCTTCCTCATCTACTACGATCCGTCCGACCCGATCACCCGAGCAAGCAACATCGGCCCCCCGTATTTCTGGGAACTCGGTCAATCGATCGAACTCGGCTTCCTCATCTCGCTTGGGTCGCAATGGATCGGAAGTGATTCGATCTGAAAACCGATCCACGGGGATCACGCTCCGTTCGAACAGCAGTTCGAGTTCGAGAGATTTACCCTCTAATGGGCGGTCCAGCAGTGGGGTGCGAAACCCGGTGGCCGCGTATTCGAACGCTACTACTGGTAATCCCTTGAGAAGGCAGAGCTCGGGTAGTGAGCAAGCAAGGACGGCGAACTCAACCCGCGCCAACGCAGGGACTCCACCTGAAATTCGGAACTCTACTTTGATTCAGCCCTCGAGAGCGAGAGAACGGGAAATGGGAGTGCCTCTGGAGCGGGACCTCTCAACTGCAGCGGCGGTTTACTCTCAAGATCGACAGGGATCTAGAACGGCCTATAACGGCTCGAGAAGAGAAGTGGCAAATCGCTCGGAACAACTACGCGAACAGCAGCGAGACGCTACCGTTTCCCGGCTCACAAGGTCGGTAGGAGACCCCCCGAGGAGATCTAACCTAGCCGCCTCGCAAGCTAGAGATGTGCATTCTTCGCATGGCGCACCCAGAAAGGTCGCGAAAATCGCCCATTTCGATATAGACCATAAGCACGTACATGGTGCCAACTGTGGCCATCATAACTACAATGGCCGATGGTATGACTACTCTAGGCACCATCGACACGGGCCTAGTTGTGGGCATCATTTCCATGGGGGCTCATGGGTTTCTTTCTCCATTGGCCATCGACATGGTCCTGGCTGTGGTCATTTCTATGACCATGGATCTTGGTTGTCTCATTCGGGCGTCCATCATCACGGAGTGGGATGCGGCCATTACTTTTGGGGAGGTATCTGGAGAAACTATTCTAGGTTCCATGTTCATTTCGATGGTTGCGGGCACTACAGATCGGGTAGCGTCTGGTTCGATTTTCCACTCTCTCATCGGCATTCCTCAACTTGCGGTCATCTGTACGATGGCTTAGGCTGGTACACTCACGGCCATGTGGGACATGTGCATGGTTCCGGTTGTGGGCATTACTACTATGGAGGAGTTTGGAGTGTGTACCCGAGAAACTACTACACTCGAGGCAGGAAAAACAATTTCTACTTTTTTGTGAATCTGGGAGACTTTCGCCGTCGAAATGTGCCAGAATATGTATACGAAGAATCGGTATACATTGAGGAAGATCCAGTGGATGTTTATGAGGATTCATCTCCACTGAGTCGGGCTTACGCGGCTTTTGCCAAAGGAAGCTTTTACGAATCGGTAATTGCCTTTAACGAGTCGATCGATGCGGATCCTGAAAATGGGGTTCTTTATTTGGCCCGGGCGCAGGCCCATATAGCCATAGCTGACTACCGAACTGCGTATGAAGACTTGATTCGCGGAATGGAGCTGGTCCCAGAATGGACGGAAGTTGAATTCAGTGTCGCGGAGTTGTACGCGAATCCAGATTGGTTCGAAGAGCACTACGAATCGCTTGCTCGCTGGGTGAGCGATTATCCAAGGGACTACAAAGCGCACTTTGTTTTAGGATACATCCACTATTTTCAGCAGGACTATACCGCAGCTAAAAGTGAGTTCATCTATACGTTGGCTTGGGATAAGGACCATCCCCAAGCAGCGATGTTAATGGACTCGATCCTGGCTTACGAGGCAGAAACAGAAGTGCGTGCGGTGGAAAAAGAGGAGGTTGAAGCCCTCGAGGAAGAGCAAAAGCTCTAAAGAGACGCTGCAACCCGAAGGTATGTAGCGATCGAATGGATTGAGCTAAAGGGTTTTACCGATTAGGCGCCGCCCGCTCTTGGGCCGCGTTGTCCGCCACCGGGTCCACCTCGTTGTCCGCCACCGCGAGGCCCTCGGCCTTGAGGCATTTTGGCAAACTCCTCTTTGGAGAGTTCTCCGTTTTCGTCCGTGTCGGCCTTTTTGAATGCGACGCTGAGCTGTTCCTTTACGCGGGTCGCCATTGCTGCTGGGTCGCCTCTACCCTGGCGTCCTTCTGCCTGTCCTGGCCTTTGTCCCTGTCCACCGCGACGACTCATCATCTCGATTCTGGATTTTACGAGTTCGTCGAGACTTACCGTTCCGCTTTCGTCTTTGTCAGCCAATGCAAAGAAATCGGGGCGTTCGCGGTTGCCGCCTTGTCCTCCCGGATCGCGCGGCGCGTCTTGGGCTATAGCTATGGCGCCTCCCGCAATTAGGAGCGTCGATAAAAGAGTAATTGTACGTTTCTTCATAGGTGTCTTGGAATTGAGATTTTTCTCTGGAATCGTCTCGTGGCAAAAACGGATCCTTTGGTTGAACGGTCGCTCGAGTTCGAGGGTTTCAGTTTTTTCTCTCACCCTTAGGCCAAGGACTGAGGTTTAGAATGGATTCTCGTACCAAATTACTCCTAAACCCATCCGCTTTTGCCCAACTACGTGATGCTCTTCGCAGGTAAGAATATCTAAATCGCCATCAAGGTCCAGGTCGACGAGTTCGATTCGATCAAATTTAACGCCTTCGGGACCACTGATCCCAGTCGCTTTCCATTGCTTGGGCGGTTTGTTTTTGCTCTGACGCAACCAGAAAACTCCCTGAAGGGGCGGATCCGCGCTTTCGCAGTTTGCGACTAGATCAGGTAAGCCGTCTCCATCGATATCTCCGATAGCTACCGCTTTAGCTCGTGCTGAAAATTTCGGATACTCGACTTCCTCAAGCTCCCAAGATTTTCCCGATCGATCGAGTCGTCGCCACCAGAGAAGCCGATTGTCTTTTGCGGTGGCCACGAGGTCTTCGAGGCCGTCAGAGTTCAGGTCTTTCAGGTCTGAAAACAGAAGCTCTTCGTTACTGCCTCCAATCAGGTGTTTGTCCCACTGACGGTCAATTGAACCTGGATTCTCCATCCAATATGCTCCTCGTGTATCCCCCTTTCGGTCAGTAAAGAATATGTCGATGTCCTGGTCGCCATCCATATCCTTCGGGATAATGGACATAATCCACCCGGCTTTGGACAGAGGGCGCCAGCTCCAGTCGCCAGCGGGATCTTCAGGATATTTGGGAATTTTCCAGAATCCTATGACTCCATTCGGGTCTTTGCTTCCGGCGATCAGTAAACGCTCGGATTGGCCGCCAAAGTTGATTTCCGCTGGAGTGGCGAACATCCATCGAGTCATCCCTACGGAGCCAGGAAGGGGCCGTTGGGTCCATTTTTCTCCCTTGAGGATATCGCTCTCATTGGGAGCAAAATGAAGATAGAGTGCCTGCTCATTTCCTTCACAACTGGAAACGACGTCTAGAATATTATCCCGATTGAGATCGACGAAGGTCGCGTCTTCTGCGGAACGGGTTGCCCCAATTGTAGTCGCAGGCCACATCTCGGTGACGGCCTCCTTTCCCGGATGAAGATAAACTCGCGTTAGGCCGCCTTCTTCCCATCCCACGGTGAGATCGATCAGCCCGTCGTTGTTCAGATGCCCCAGTTTCACTCCGTCGGCTCCTCGAGAGCTGTTGTCTATGACGTGGCGTGTCCAAGGAAGGTCGTTAGAGAAAGTGTCTGTATAGGCCAAGCCGAGGCCTACGGAAAAAGCGAGCAAGGTAACTGATGGGCGAAACATGGGCGGAATTGTGGCGGGTGAGGTATTAGCGAGGCAATATTGACAGGAAGAGGCAATATTGACAGGAAAAGCGGTGCAGCATTCTATCTCTCCGAAACGTAAGTTAGTTACTCTCAAAATCACGCATTATGAAAACATCAAAACTATTGTTAGCGGCTCTCCTCGTTGGGGGGCTTTTTGGATCGGCGTTTGCGGATCATCATAAAAAAGGCGGTCAATCGCTATTTCAACAGACTTTTCTAGCAACCTACGCAGGTGAAACGGACAAGATGGTTAGCCTAGCGGAAGCGTTCACAGCCGAAGGGATGGAATGGCGTCCCGCCGAAGGTATTCGTTCTGTTCGCGAAGCGATACTGCATGTTGCGGGAGCGAACTATGGACTCGGGGCGCGTTTCCTTGGGAAAGAGATGCCTGAAGGAATTAATCCTCGTCAGTTCGACAAGACGATTAAAAGCAAAGAAGACACGATCAAGGTCCTCAAAGATTCGATCCAGTTTGTTAAGGAAGCGGTCGGAGGTCTTGACGAAGCCAGCCTTGCGGAATCCATAAAATTGTTCGGTAACGATTCGAGTAAGATGGGAGCGGTGCTGGTGTTGGGCGGACATGCCTACGAGCACCTGGGACAGCTGATCGCCTACGCCCGCTCTTCAGGTGTGGTCCCCCCTTGGAGCATGTAGTAGCACAGGCCAGTCCCCTGCGACGCTTTCTTGGAAAGTGAAGTCGCTAGGGTTTTTTATTAGAGACCCGTCTTATTGGGCGGGTCTTTTTGCGTACTTAGAACATTGGGGGAAACCCCTCTCCTTAAGAACTTCGCCAGGGAGGATTTGGGTCGTAGTCGGGATTTTGCGACCTCATTCGGGTATCGTGAGGCGGTTCACTTGGCTAACTGTGAACTGTAGGATTTCCGTTGAAGAAAGAAACTTCAGACAAGAGTGGTTTCAATAGAGAGGCAGCCTTATCGAAACGGGTCTGCTTGAAAGTGATAATGGGAAATCAGATCGTACTTTGACTTCCTCGAATTCCCAACCTTAACGGTATTTGCGCGTTTTTATCATTATGGATTATCTGTGGGAGAGCGGGGACTGTAATTGGCGGCGGTACCGTCAGGAGCATGTGGTGGGACGTGCGCTTGAAGCTGGGTTTGGGGTCGGTAGATTTTGGAGTACCGCAAGCAAAGCGTCGACTTGCCCGGGCTTGAGTTGGGTCAGTCTATTGACCTCTTCCTCCTCTGTAGATTCTAAGCTCTCCGGCTGGCGTCGCGGGAGTCGAGGCAAGCTCGTGTCACTTTATGCATGAACTCCAAATACATCAAGCGTTCCGCTTCGCTTAGGCTATTCATGATTTCATCTTCAAGGGCTTGAGCGACTGCCTGGCCTTTGAAATACAGCGCTTCCCCGGCTTCCTCGATGATGAGTTGCTTGGCGCGTTGGTCGTGGATGTGGGGTGAGCGCTTGACCCAACCGTTTGTTTCCATGCGGTTAATGATGGAGGTTATGGTATTGTTATCGCTCGACATTAATTGCGCCAAGTCGGATTGGCGGATGCACTCGCCTTTCTTTTCATGTAGCCAGCGCAGCACGGTGAATTGGTCAGGCGTCAGCCCGAGTGGCTTTATGCGAATGCGAAAACTCTGATTCAGGCCAAACCAAGCGGAACGCAACAAGAGAGGGAAGCGTTTTTGCGAGGCGTTAGCTGGGCTTTCGGGTATTTGTGAGGGTGGGTTCATTGCGGGTTATTAATAGGCATGCGTAGTAAAATCATCTCTCCTTGTCTACTGAGAACTGATTAAATCTGAAGTTTGACCGCTATAACAGGGAGCCAAATGATTAAACGCGTGATAAACAGATTGACACTATAATACGTGTTCGTATCAGTTTCCTCTCATAGTCGCCTTTCGTTATTAATGCGTCCGAATCCCTTAAGTACCCATCACCCCCAAATTTCTGCAAGAGTTGCTTGTTTGGCTTCACTTGCTGTCACTATTATGTTTTCCAGAAGGGAAACTTTGGAAGAAATCCAATCGTTATGTCTTTCAACACCTAATTGCTATGTATGGAAATAAAATAGGCGTTTCGTCTACATCCACGAATACTCACCCCCGTAGAAACAAGGCAGGGCTGTTAGCAGTGCTCGCAATAGCTAGTCTGGCGCTTATGCCGGTCCTTTCGGCGAAAAGCGTTGATGGCTGGCTATCATGGCGGGGTCCCTTGCAGACGGGAGTTTCCCTGGAAAAGAATCTTCCGGACTCCTTGGAGCTAGATGGAGAAAGTCACCTTTGGAGCTATCCCGTTAATGGAGGGGGCGCGCCGGTTATAGCGGATGGAAGAGCCTATGTTTTCGGCTATTACGAAGAGAATGAAGGAAAGCTAGTCGAGGAAACATTGCTTTGCCTCGATGCGAATTCGGGCAAGAAGATTTGGGAATATCGGTCGCGTGACTTCCTGAGCGACAATGTTTACAATCGTTATGGTATCGGTTCGCCCTGCGTCGATCCTGAAACCGGCAACGTCTACTTTATGCCGACGTCGGGACTCGCTCTGGCTTTTGATCGGGACGGTAACAAGCTCTGGGAACACTCAATGCTAGAAGAATACTGGCGTCTGACATTTCCGAATGGCAGAACGGGCGGACCTGTCATAGAGGGCGATTTCGTCATTTTTCGTGGCATAACGGCAAATTGGGGCCCCAGTGGCCCTCCTGGTGACCGGTTTTATGGCTTTGATAAACGTACGGGAGAGCTTGCCTGGTCATCCGCCCCGGACATTAGACCCGTTGACAGCTCCAACTCGTCGCCCACGTTTACCGATCTGCATCGACAACGCGTTTTCATAGCGGGAACAGGCTCGGGCAGCATCATTTGCTCGAATGCGCGAACGGGTGAGCCCGTCTGGCGGGTCACGATTTCCACAGGCGGGGTTAATGCGTCGGTTCTGCCTTACGGGGACGATAAGTTCATCGCCATCCACGGCAAAGAGAACATCGACTCGACCGCGAAAGGCCGGCTAGTTTGCTACCGAGTTCCATCTCAGTACCCGTCGGGTGACAAACCGGTTATTTTAACGGAAAAGGATGAAGTATGGCGAAACGACGAGCATGTTTCGTTTAGCAGTTCCCCGGTCTTACACAATGGTCGGGTCTACAGTACGATCGCTACCGGAAGCCTTCTCTGCGTTGATGCGGAAACGGGAAAGACGATTTGGTCACTCAAACTCGCTCCCGACCAGCTACACGCGTCTCCTCTTTACGCGGACGGAAAGCTCTACGTACCGATGGCGGATGGAAAAGCCTATGTGGTTAAGCCCCACGATGATCATGGCGAGATACTGAATGAAGCGGATATGGGGGCCGTTTGCCTAGCAGCTCCTTCTGCCTACGCGGGCAAGGTGTATGTTCAAACCAAGGAGGCCTTGCATTGTTTTGGAGAAAGCGGCGGCAAATTTGTGGGTGTTAAAGCTGCCAAAGAAAAAATCAAGGACAAGAAGATCGTGGATCTCCAAGTCGTTCCAGCGGAGTTTGCGCTAATGAAAGGCCAGTCTGTCGACTTTACGGTTTGGGGCCTGAATAGTGTCGGGCAGCGTATCAAAAAATTGGATAGCGTAAAGTGGGACGCGGGTTCGCTGGGAGTCAGCTTTTCCGGGAAGACAATGAACGTCAAAAAGGACGCAGCTTATGCGGCGGGCGTTGTCAAGGCGACCGCGAATGGCATCACGGGTACGACCCGAGGGCGCATTGTCGCCGGACCCTCCTACAGTGAAGATTTTGAGAGCTTCGATCTCACAGCCAAGAACCATCTAGGTGAATCGGTTTCATTTCCGCCATCAACCTGGCTCGGGGCCCGCGTCAAGTGGAGCGTGATCGAGCGCGAAGGAGAAAAGGTGATAACCAATGTTCTCGATTCCGTCATCAAGCAGCGGACGATGAATTTTGTCGGTCATCACGACCTCTCTAACTATACGTTTTCTGCAGATGTGCTCACAGATGGCAATCGCCGGATCATGTCTTCCATTGGACTGGTCAATCAAAGATACTTGATCGCCCTTGTCGGCAATTGGAGGATACTCGAAGTGTCGAGCAATCACGACCGCCTTAAAGAGTCAGTTCCGTTCAACGTGAAGGCCAACACTTGGTATCGACTTAAAACCTCAATTAAAGACAATGGAGATGGAACCGGAGTAATCCTGGCCAAAGCATGGGAAAGAGATCAACCCGAGCCGAATGCTTGGACGATCGAAGTTCCCGTAGACAAACTTCACAAAAAGGGGGCACCCGCGATTTACGCACTTTCGCCCCAAGCCCAAAAACGTGTTTATTTAGACAATCTTGAAATCACGCCCAACAACTAAGCAGCATGAGTATTTATAAAATAAGTATAGGTTTAGCCGCACTCGCAATAGGATTCGCATCGTTCGCCGACCACCATAAAAGCAAAGGTTCTGATTGGCCAATGTGGGGTAGGACCCCAGATCGCAACATGATTGGCGAAGCAAAGAACCTACCGGTAAATGTCGAGCCCGGAGATTACGTTTCAGGTACCGACGATATTGATCTTTCCACTACGGAAAATGTGCTTTGGGTGGCAAAGCTCGGATCACAAGCATACGGAAACGTGACGGTAGCTGGTGGAAAGGTATTTGCGGGTACGAATAATGAATCCCCCCGCGATCCTAAACAGTTGGGTGACCGAGGCGTGCTGATGGCGTTTAACGAAGATACTGGGGAATTCGAATGGCAGCTTTTGATCCCAAAGCTTGGAGCCGGCAAAGTGAGTGACTGGGAATATGTGGGTCTCTGTTCGTCTCCTGCTGTCGAAGGAGACAAAGTTTATGTCGTTACCAACCGAGGCGAGGCGGTCTGCCTTGATCTCAATGGTTTGGCCAACGGAAACGACGGTCCTTTTCAGGACGAGGCAAACTACATGTCTGCGGACGGCAACCCGGTGGAATTGACGAATGGACATGCGGATATTTTGTGGATTTATGATATGCGAGAAGAGCTGGGTGTGTTCCCTCACAATGTGAGCAGTTGTTCTCCGCTTGTCGTTGGCGATTTACTGTATGTGTCCACTTCCAATGGGGTGGACTGGTCCCACAACAATATTCCTGCTCCTTTCTCACCCGCTTTGGTGGCTCTCAACAAGACGACTGGTGGACTGGTGGGTGAAGAGGCTTCTCAAGTTTCTGAGCGAGTGCTTCATGCGAGCTGGAGCTCACCTGCTTACGGAGATATCAACGGGACTCCCCTCATTATATGGGGTGGGGGTGATGGAATTTGTTACGGATTTGAACCGAAGCCGGTTGTGGGATCCGAAGGATATGAGATTCTAAATGAAGTTTTCCGTTATGATGCCAATCCGCCTGAGTACCGAATGAAGGAGGGCAAACCGATCAAGTACGCCACCTATCCGGGCCCTAGTGAAATTATCAGTACGGTCGTTGTCCATGACGATAAGGCATTCGCTTTGATTGGACAGGACCCCGAGCACGGTGATGGCGTGGGAATGCTTAGCGCCATTGATGCGTCCATGAAAGGCGATATCACCGGAAAAGCCATTTGGACCTATAAGGACATTGGCAGAACAGTCTCTACCCCCAGTATCTACAATGGCATGATTTTTGTAGCGGAATACGATGGAGATATCCATTGTTTGGATGTGGATACGGGAAAAGTAAATTGGGTGCACGCTACTGACAGCCGCATTTGGGGATCTACACTGGTAGCAGATGGTAAAGTGTATTTGCCAAACGAGGACGGCCAATTGGTTGTGCTCGCTGCGACAAAGGAAAAGAAGGAGCTCGCTACCGTTGAGTTTTTCACTCCGATCTACAGTAGCCCAGTGGTGGCTAAAGATGTTCTCTATATCGCGACCCAAACTCACTTGTACGCATTGAAGAAGGGCGGAAAATGAGTAAAGGAGTCGTCATCACTTTCATGCTGGTTTTGTTCGTGCTTCACCAGGACTTCTGGTTCCGGGATGATGCTACATTGGTTCTGGGTATCTTACCCATCGGCCTGGCTTACCATATGGCATTCACCGCAGTGGCTGCAATTGCTTGGCTGGTTATTGTAAGGTTTGCTTGGCCAAAGTATTTGGTGGAAGAGGAAAATGAAGGGAATGAGCAATGACCCAGACATTAATTGTAGTTATTTATCTCATACTTCTTCTAGTTCTTGGCTATTTCAGTAGCCGGCTTTTCAGAGGAAATTCAAACGACTATTTTGTGGCGAGTCGCTCGATTGGCCCTCTCGTCCTCTTTATGTCGATTTTTGGCACAACGATGACCGCCTTCGCTATGGTGGGTAGCACCGGAGAATCCTACAGGGTAGGAATTGCGACGTATGGGAAAGTAGCCTCTTCCTCTGCCCTCATTCATTCCGCCTGCTTTTTCCTCGTCGGATTGCCACTGTGGGCTCTGGGAAAACGCAATGGTTTTCATACTCAGATTGAGTTCTTTCGGGCCCGATTTGAAAGCAGCAAGCTGGGATACCTCTTGTTCCCGATACTTGTCGGACTCATTATTCCTTATCTGCTGGTCGGTTTGATGGGTGCAGGAAGCGTCATGCAAGGCGTAACGCGAGGAGCGTTCCCCGAGATTTTTACGAGTACCGGAGGGGCGGTCCCGCCGTGGTTGACGATGCTCGTCATTTCCTGCGTGGTTCTCTACTACATTTTTGCCGGTGGTGTAAGAAGCGCCGCTTGGGCGAATACCTTTCAAACCTGTGTATTCATCGTAATGGGATTCATAGCGTTTGTCACCATTTCCTCAAAGCTGGGAGGGATGCAGGCGGCGTCAGCGATGGCGGATCCGGGCAAGGCGGTCCGTGCAGGAAACCTGACAGAGATGCAGTTTCTTTCCTATTGTTTCATCCCGCTATCGGTGGGAATGTTTCCTCACTTGTTCCAAAACTGCCTGACCGCGAAGTCTGCGAAATCCTTCCGACTGACTCTAGTCGCACATCCCATCGCAATCATGATAACGTGGATACCTTGTATCCTAATCGGGCTTTGGGCAACGGGTGCCGTAATGCCAGACGGAGTGACACCAGTCATCCCTGAGGGAACTAGCCCAAATGCAGTACTCGGAATGATGGTTGGGAAATTAGCGACTCCGATTATAGGCGGACTTGTAACCGCTGGTATCATGGCCGCCATAATGTCTTCTCTAGATTCTCAGTTTGTGGCGGTTGGGACGATGTTTACCAAGGATATTGTAGTCCACTTTTTCGGAATCGACCGATTTTCTGAAAAACAAAAGGTGCTGCTGGCCCGAGGATTTATATGCACCATCGTTTTCGTAACGTACCTGTTTACGTTGGCAGAACCGAGATCGGTGTTCTCTCTTGGGATATGGTGCTTTAGCGGTTTCGCAGGTTTGTTTCCGCTCGTTTTCGCAGCAATCTACTGGAGAAAAGCAACCAAGGCGGGAGCCTATGCAGCTGTTATTGGAAGCGCTCTATCATGGTTTCTTCTCTTCAGAGAGTCTGACTATGGGGCCAATGGTTCGTACTTAGTGGGTGGCGTGATGCCAGTTGCCGTGATTTTCGTTACCTGCGCGATCTGCATGGTGGTGGTTTCCCTTTTCACGCAAGCTCCGTCCCAAGATACGTTGGACAAGTTCTTTAAAAAGAAGGCCTAGCTATCTACTAACACTCTCAAGAAACTCAGCTCAAAGGTTCTTCGCTTTCTATTTTTTATAGTAGGGAGCGACAATCGGGGCAAAACTCTCCTTCGAAATGACTCAAACAAAAGATATCACTAACGCGGTGGACGCCGCTAAAGAAAAGTTGGACCAGTATACTCAGGATATGGTTCAGTGGCATTTTTCGCCGGAAACGGGTTGTCCTTACTGGCTCGACTGGGCGAAAGAAGCGGATTGGAACCCGCTCACCGAAGTGTCCGGGTTTGAGGACATGATGCGTTTCGAGAATTTTGATGACGAAGTACTTCGGGATACCGATCCGGCTCAGTTTATCCCAGCGGCCTTTAAGGATAAGCCTTACAACGTATTCGAGACTGGTGGAACCACTGGGATGCCAAAGCAACGGATTGGATGGGAAGACTACAAAGTAGATTACTCCGAATTTAGTGATTTCTACTCTGACGATTTCTTTCCGAAGGGCGCGAACTGGTTAATGGTTGGACCGACTGGACCCCGTCGACTGCGACTGGCGATTGAGCATTTGGCAAACGTTCGCGGTGGCGCGTGTTATTTTATTGATCTGGATCCTCGCTGGGTAAAACGACTGATTCGCGATGGCGAGTATGACATGGCTCGTAAGTACAAGGAGCATGTTGTCGAGCAGGCAATCACGATTTTAAAAGGACGTAATATCGGTTGTATGTTTACGACTCCTACAATTCTGGAAGCTCTGGCTGAGCGGATCTCAATCCCTCAAGCGGGCATTAAAGGGGTCTTCGTTGGAGGCACCACTATGACCCCTCAATACGTCAGGTTCCTTACGGAGGAAGTTTTGGAGGGAAAAGTGAATTTTGCTCCTACCTATGGAAACACATTGATGGGTCTGGCGATAAGTCGGCCGCTGTCTGCGGAAGATAACTACAGTCTCACCTATTATGCGCCGCAACCAAGGGCTGTATTGAGGATTGTGGATCCCAAAGATTCGACGAAAGGCGTGGAATACGATTCCTACGGTCGAGTGGAACTGACCACCATGACCAAGGAGTTTTTCATGCCAAGATTTCTAGAGCGCGACGAAGCTATTCGACGACGGCCATGCGACCTGTTCCCCTGGGATGGTGTCGGGGACGTACGTCCGTTCGAATCGACAAAGAAAAAGGTAATCGAAGGCGTCTATTAATCGTTAAGTAAACTGTAATGCCGGTCTTCTGTGATTCTCTTGAGAGGTATCGCAAGTGAGAGCGCATTTACAACAGGAGCAAAATTTGATGGAAGAGAAAATATCACATTTACCGGTTCTTAGGTTTGGCGAAGTCTACAAGAGCTTAGACACAAATGATCTGGGCAAGGTTTTGAAGTCCGGCGCCCGACTGGAAGTCAGCGTAGCAAACGCCGGGATCATACGCCGCGACAAGCTTTTGATTGAAAAAGGTCGGGATGCCTTAAGGGCCATTCCAGCTGATACGTTACTGAGCTATGCTGAAAAGGCGGCTGACATCTACTTGGACGGAGAGCTTCCCTTTGGAATAGATGGTGAGACTCAGGGGGTTGCCGACTATGTAAACGCGCTCTCGGAATTAACTGGATTACCTCACTCGCTTTGCCGATCGAACATGTTTAAGGTGGCCGCCGCCCTGCAAAATATCCGTGCGGTATTGGCGGGCTTGACTCGTGGCTTGCCACCCGAACTTTTTGACAATGGATGTGCTCGACTTGGTGATATCGATATGAACTTCTATCCAATGGCGGATAGCCTTGGAGTTACATTGCCGAGCAATTCCCCGGGCGTGAATTCGTTGTGGCTGCCGGCTCTTGTGATGAAAACGCCTGTATTTTTAAAGCCAGGACGTGAAGATCCCCTGACTCCTTACCGGATCATCCAAGCCATGATTCAAGCAGGTTTTCCGAAAGAGGCCTTCGGCTTTTATCCTACGACACATGAAGGAGGGGATGCCATACTTCTTTCTTGTGGACGAGGCATTGTTTTTGGAAGCGACGCAACGGTTAAAAAGTATGCCAAGTACAGTAATATACAGGTTCACGGTTCTGGCAGAAGCAAGGTTCTGATAGGCGAGGACATGGCGAACGAATGGGAAAAGCACCTGGATGTAATGGTTGAGTCTGTATCCGCTAATGGAGGACGTAGCTGCATCAATGCTTCCTCGGTCATGGTTCCTTCCCATATTGAAGAGATTTCCAATGCAATGGCAAAAAAGCTTGCTGAAGTTGAGCCAAAATCGAGGGACGATAAAGATGCTTTGCTTTGCGGATTTGCCAACGCAGATTTTGCCAAAGCAATGGATGAGGCTATTGACGATGCCTTGAAGACGCCTGGAGCTGTGGATCTGACAGCGAAGTACCGCAATGGCCCTCGATTGGTCGAAAAGCACGGGCAAACTTTCCTTTGTCCAACGCTGATTGCGTGCTCTGATCCCGATCACCCTCTTGCGAATACGGAATACATGTTCCCGTTTGTTAGCGTCGTAGAGCGACCTCAGTCGGAAATGCTTGATGCGATCGGTTCAACCTTGGTCGTATCTGCGGTGACGGAAGACGAGGATTGGATGAGGGATCTCATGGCTAGTTCTGACATTGATCGACTGAATTTGGGATCTGTGCCGACTAACTGGGTACAATGGGAGCAGCCGCATGAAGGAAATTTGTTTGAATTCTTGTATCGCCGACGGGCTATCCAGTCAAAAGCCTTAAAGATTGCTTAACCGTGGATTTCGTAACGAGACCCAGTCCGAGGATCGCATTCGGTCCCGGAATGCTTGAGAAACTGCCGGAATTCATCAAAGAAATCGGGGGCTCGAAGACATTAATTGTTACCGATGAGGGAATCCGGGCCGCCGGGCATGCCGATCGGACGCTGTCCATATTGGAGAAAGCGAATTGCGAGGCATTGGTTTTTGATGGTGTTCAAGAAAACCCAACCAACCATTGCATTTCGAACTGTAGAGACTTTGCCCGTGAAGCGGGAGTTGATTTCCTGATTGGTCTCGGAGGCGGTAGCAGCATGGATACGGCCAAGGGCTGCAATTTTCTCCTGACTAATGGGGGTGAGATGAAGGACTATCATGGATACGGAAAAGCGACCCGTCCCATGTTGCCTTTTATTGCGGTCCCAACCACTTCAGGTACTGGAAGCGAATGCCAGTCTTACGCTCTCGTTAGCGATGACGAGACGCATGTAAAGATGGCCTGTGGGGATGCGAAAGCCTTGGCGCAAGTCGCGCTTTTAGATCCAGAACTGACAGCATCCCAGCCTAAGCTCGTCGCGAGCCTAACCGGTTTGGATGCGCTTGCTCACGCTGTGGAAACGGCGGTCTGCATTCCACGAAATCCGATTTCCAATATTCACTCGTTGGAAGCCTTTCGATTGCTCGCCCGTTCGATACACTCAGTCATCACCGGGACAGCCCTTCCGGAAGATCGAAGCAATATGCTGCTTGGGGCTGCCTTGGCAGGGCTGGCGATCGAGAACAGTATGCTCGGAGCGGCTCATGCCTGCGCCAACCCACTGACCGCATTCTTTGACGTGACTCATGGGCATGCGGTATCGCTCATGCTGCCCCATGTCATTCGATTTAACCGTTTGGATCCTGAAGTAGATGAAATCTATCGATCCTATGAATCGTTTATCCCCTCTAGTGGTGCGGAGAAAATCGATATGGCGGACTGGTTAGATACTTTAAAGGAGACTGCAGGTTTGAAGAGTCTTTCAGAAATGGGAATAGGTGTGGCGGATGTTAAACGGCTGGCCACGGGAGCGTCGCAGCAATGGACGGGCCGCTTTAATCCTCGTCCTGTGGGTCTACCGGATTTTGAAGCCATTTATTCGAACGCGATCAGTGACGTGGTTGGGAGTGTGTGATGAAGGCTGCGTATCTCCTGACTCTTTTATTGTTTCTGGTATCCTGTAAATCGCAGGATTCGGGAGAAGAGAATGCCTCTCATACGGAAGCCGATAGGTTCCAAACCATGAGTTGGGCGTTACCAAGAGGAAGCTCATTCATGAGCGGTTCAATTCCCGACCAGGTGATCACTTCTCCGCGTATTGCTTGGAGTTTTGATGCAGCGGCACCCATTTCTGGAGATGCGGGAGTCTATGGAACAGAGGTGTACTTTGGGAGCGATGACGGGGTGTTTTTCGCGGTCAATCTGGAGACGGGAGAAGAGTCGTGGCGGTTTGAAACAGGGGATGTAGTTGAGTCTGAACCTGCGATTACTTCCGAGCTCGTTTTTTTCGGTGCCAATGATGGTCAGTTTTACGCTTTGGATCGACTGACCGGAGCGGAGCGATGGCGACGTCAATTCGATGACAAAGTAGCGGCAGGAGCTAATTTAGCCCAGAGTCCAATCGATGGAGAACCTTGGGTACTAATTGCGGGTAACGATGGAGTCCTACGTTGTTTAAAGGCATCAGACGGCACCGATGTTTGGTCGTACCAAACGGATAATATCATAAACGGCTCTCCGGCGATGCTCGACGAAAAGCGAATCATCTTTGGAGGCTGCGATGCTTTTCTACATATCGTAAATCTGGAAAACGGAGAGTCAATCGAGCAGTACGAAACGAACGCCTACATCCCATGCTCGGTGGCAGTGTACGATGGAATTGGATACAGCGGTAATTACGCGAATGAGGTGCTGGCATTTGATCCAGGTGATCGAGGGCAACTTTGGACTTATTCGGATCGCCAATTTCCCTTTTTCAGCTCGCCCGCGGTGAACGATACTCACGTTTTCATTGGATCGCGGGATAAGCGGCTTCACGCGATCGATCGGGAGACGGGAGTCGCCGCTTGGACCTATCAGACCTCAGGTAGGGTGGACAGCTCTCCTCTGGCTTTCAGCGATGCCGTTGTGGTGGGTTCCACGGACGGCTGGCTTTATGCCGTCAGTCAAGCGGATGGGACCGAACTTTGGAAAATCGAATTAGGGGCGTCATTGATCGCCTCGCCAGTCTTTGCCAACGGAAGGCTGATTATTGGAAGTCAGGGTGGTACCCTTTTCTCATTGGAATCGGGCGAAACCAAAATATAGTGCAAATATTATGAGTTCGAGCGCAGAGGCTGTTGAGCCTAAGAAAACGCCCACGGAAGCGGGCAACTATTTTATTTCTAACTACCCTCCCTTTTCGTTCTGGTCGCCAGAAAATATAAAGGAAGTGGAGGCGGCCTTTGAGCAGCCGCACGATGATGGAGCGTCTTTAGGGGTGTACCATCATATTCCGTTTTGCCGCAAGCGTTGTCACTTTTGCTACTTCCGGGTCTACACGGACAAGAATGCCTCGGAGATAAAGGACTACTTGGACAAAACGATAACCGAACTTGAGTATTTTGCCAAGAAGCCGCGAATAGCGGGGCGAAAGCCACGGTTTATCTATTTTGGCGGGGGTACACCGTCCTATCTTTCCGGGCCGCAGCTTACGGAATTGACCGATAGGATGAAGGCGATCCTGCCTTGGGACGAGGCAGAAGAGGTAGCGTTTGAAGGGGAGCCGGGAACACTTAATCCGCGGAAAGTTAAAGCGATCAAGGATATCGGGGTTACGCGACTGAGTTTGGGAATCGAGAATTTTGATGGCCGCATTCTGGAAATCAACGGGCGAGCCCACAAGGCTCCCGAGGTTTACAAGGCTTACGAGGCGGCCAAAAGTGAGGGCTTTGATCAGATCAACATCGATCTGATCGCCGGGATGCTCGAGGAGACGGAGGCGAATTGGCAGCGCAATATCGAAGAGACGCTGAAGCTTCGCCCCGATAGCGTGACCATCTACCAGATGGAGATTCCGTACAACACGACGATTTACAAAGAGATGAAGGAAAGCGGATCGTTGACCGCTCCGGTTGCTGACTGGCAAGTGAAACGTCGCTGGGTTAAAGAGGCCTTCGAGGCTCTGGAGAGCGCGGGGTACTCGATTAGTAGTGGATACACCGCTGTCCTCAATCCGGATAAGACAAAGTTCATCTACCGTGACGAGCTTTGGACGGGAGCGGACTTGCTCGGTCTGGGGGTCGCATCCATTTCTCACATCGCGGGTGTGCATTACCAAAACGTAAACGAAATCACTCAGTACGCGGAAGCGATCGAGAAAGGGGAACTTCCAGTGCATCGCGCATTGAAGACCAATGTGGAGGAACGAATGATTCGGGAGTTCTTGCTCCAGATGAAATTGGGTCACGTTTCGATCGACTACTTTAGAACGAAGTTCGGCGTCGATTTGTCAGAGCGGTATGCGAATGAGCTCAAGGAGCTCGCAGAAGAGGGACTTCTTGAATACGACAGTGAAAACATTCGCTTGCATCGCCGTGGCCTGCTTTGCGTCGACAACCTGCTTTTCAAGTTCTTCCTTCCTAAGCATGTGACCTCGCGTCTTGTATAGACTTCACCGATCCGATCGAGAGAGAAGTTTACTGTGGATCAATTCCCTGATTTTTTAGAGCGGATCGTAGACGAGCCGAGTTTGTCCGCTGGATCTCTCCATTGGATCGAAGGCTCTGAAATGCCGCGTCCCTATCGAGATTTACTCGTGCACAAGAAAGACATGACCTCCACGCTGGCCGACTTCCATGGTTCTGGAATTGGCTTGGAGGTTCTCAAGGAAACGAATGAGGGAAGCGGGTACGTGCGGGAAGTCGTTCTTTTTGCCGAGTCTACGGGGAAACCGGTTGAATATGGAGCGATTCGGATCCAGCTAGACCACTTTCGACCGGAAGCGCGCAACTCCATTTTGGAGGGCAAAGAGCCACTGGGAAGTATCCTGAACCGGATGCAATACACCTATGTTAGCCGTCCGAAAGGTTTTTTCTCCATTCAAGCTCCCTTGGTCTGCCAGAAACGGTTTGGCTGCAGCGAAGATTCCATACTTTACGGGAGATATAATCAGTTGGTTAATGGCGAGGAGAACGAGCTCGCGTCGATTATCGAGATTCTTCCGCTCGCCTGAAGCCTTATTGAGATCGGAAAATAGCATTTACCATGGATGAAGCAGATTTGAATCATTGTTGGACTGGATTGAAGCTGATTGACGGTCGGCGAATACTTGAAGACTGGAAGCGTCCAGACGATGGTCAGTTTGCTTAATCGACGAATCTATTCCGAAAAACATAAGCGTAAATTAAAATGAAAAAATACGATGCGATAGTGATTGGCGGAGGACCTGCGGGCTCAACCGTTGGGGCGTTGTTAGCAGAAAAGGGGAGAAACGTCGTCATTTTGGAAAAATCGAAGTTCCCGCGTTATCACGTGGGCGAGTCGCTCATGCCCTTTTGCTATTTTACTTTCGATCGTTTGGGGATCGTCGAGAAGTTAAACGAGCGGGCCTACACCAAAAAGCACAGCGTGCAGTTCGTTACGAGCGATGGCAAGATGTCGGCTCCGTTTTACTTTTTCCAGCACTTGGATCATCCGGCAGCGACTACTTGGCAGGTGAAGCGGTCTGAGTTCGATGAGCTTATGCTCGATAACGCCCGGAGCAAGGGAGCCGAAGTCCGTGAGGAAACTCAGGTAGTCGACTTTATCTACGAGGAGGAAAAAGTAGTTGGCGTGATTGCTGAGGACAAGAGCGGCAGTCGGTTCGAGCTTCGAGCTTCCATGACGGTTGACGCCTCGGGTCGCGACTGCCTATTCCAGTCGAAAAAACGCTGGAGAAAACGGGATCCGAAGCTGAACAAGATAGCGATCTGGACCCTCTACAAGGGAGCGAAGCGGGATCCCGGTCTGGACGAAGGGGCCACGACGGTGGCTTACCTCGAGGACCGCGGCTGGTTTTGGAACATTCCCATGCAGGACGACATTGTGAGCTCGGGAATCGTAGCGGAACGGGACTACCTCTATCAGGATACACGGGATCCGAAAGCCATATTCGAGCGGGAAATTGAGAATAACGTTTGGATTAAGGACCATCTCTCATGTGGTGAACAGTTTGGCGAATATTGGGTGACGGGAGAGTATTCCTACCGGGCCGAGCATTGTGCGGATGACGGAATCGTTTTGGTCGGAGATGCCTTCGCCTTCCTTGACCCCGTCTTCTCGTCGGGAGTTTTCCTCGCGTTGAAGAGTGGTGAAATGGCAGCGGATGCGATCGACGCCGCTCTCGAAGCGGGCGACACGTCCGCATCGCATTTTAGCGCTTACGGAGAACAACTTTGCAGCGCGATTGAAACGATGCGAAGTCTAGTGTATGCCTTCTATGACAACGATTTCAGTTTCGGTAAGTTGATTCGCAACCATGCGGACTTGAGAGGTACGTTGACGGATTGCTTGATCGGCGATTTGGTTGACAAGGATTTCGCCCCATTGATGGCAGCGATCGGCGAAATAACTGAACTTCCTGAGCCTCTATCTCACGGCGGGCCATTGATACGGTCTAGTGCCTGAACCCAGACAGCGCGCCCGCTGAATTTTTCACTGGTTTTTGGTGAGGAAACCCGCATCGTGTTGGTTCGGGCGGGACTTTACATAAGTCTCCATCAGTCGCGCTAGCCTTCGAGCGTCGATAGGATTTTTTGCCTGATTTCTAGATGAAGATCACTTTTTTAACGCCAGGGACAGGAAGCTATTATTGTGGCGCGTGCATGCGTGACAATGCTCTTGCGAATGCGTTAATTCAATCGGGGTATGAGGCGGAGCTGCTACCTATGTATCTGCCTTTGATGCTAGACGAAGAATCTGAAGGGCTCGATTCGGATTCACCGGTATTTTTCGGAGGCATCAATATTTACCTGCAGCAGAAGTTTTCGATCTTTCGGCATTCCCCGGATTGGATGGATCGACTGCTAAACAAACCTGGGCTTTTACGATCTGCGGCGAAGCGGAGTCATATGACTTCCGCACGTGATCATGGCGAAATGACCTTCGAAATGCTGCGACTGGATGGTGCGGACTTCGAAAAGGAACTTCGCAAATTGTATTCATGGATCAATGATCATGGCCGGCCGGATGTACTTTGTTTGTCGACGGCGCTGCAGTCCGGATTAGCAAGGGAAATAAAGAAGCAGTGGGACATACCAGTGGTTTGCTGTTTCCAGGGTGAGGATTCCTTTTTAGATTCGCTTCCAGACGAGTTCCGTGAACCATGCTGGACTTTAATGGCAGAGCGCTGTCGAGACGCCGACCTGCTGTTGGGGCCGAGCAATTTTTATGGTCGTCTGATGGAAAAACGACTGGGCTTGGATGAAGGGGTGATAAAAACCCAGTACAATGGGATAAACCTCGAAGGCTTTCGCGGCAGAAAGTCGTTAAATGTTCCCGCGATCGGATACTTGGCTCGAATGTGTGAAGTCAAGGGACTCGCGTTCTTAGTGGACGCGTTCATCCATCTACGCGTTCAGCTAGGCAATGAAAATTGCCGACTTGAAATAGCTGGAGCAATGACGCAAGGGGATGTTCCTCTTGTAGAGGCTCTGAAGAAGAAGCTGTCTGATTCGGGCCTAACCGATGCCGTTGGGTGGCGACCCAATATTTCACGCGAAGAAAAACAGGATTTTCTGAGTGGGCTCTCTATCTTTACGGTCCCAGTTCAATACGAGGAAGCTTTTGGGTTGTATGTGATCGAGGCGATGGCCGCTTCGGTGCCTGTGGTTCAGCCGAATCGCTCGGCGTTTCCCGAATTGATCGAGTCAAGCGGAGGGGGCGTATGCGTCGATATGGATAGCCCTGAAAAACTTGCTGCTGCCTGGCACGACTTATTGGAGACACCGGAAAGACTGGTGGAACTTGGAGACCGGGGTCGATTTGGGGTGGAACAGCATTATTCTATGGAGGCAATGAAGAACTCGTTTATCACTGTCTTGGAATCATTGGTACAATCAATATCTAAAAATGAGTAGACTAGAGCCACAGCCATATTGTTTTGAATACGAGCGTATAGTGGAATTCGCAGAGACAGATATGGCGGGAATCGTCCATTTTTCGAATTTTTACCGGTATATGGAAGTGACTGAACACGCGTTTTTCCGTTCGTTGGGTCATGGAGTGCACGAAAGAATAGACGATGTCTCAGTAGGTTGGCCGCGGGTTCAAGCGTCTTGCGATTTTTTCAAGCCGATCCGCTTCGAAGACCGAATAAAGATTCGGCTCACGATCCAGGAAATTCGTCGGAGATCGTTGCGCTGCCTCTACTACTTCTTCAAAGAAACCGATTCTGATGATGTGCTGATTGCCTCAGGTCGTATCGTTACCGCCAGTGTCCGGCTTGATCGGGATACTGGAGAGATCGTGTCGATTGAAATTCCGCCTGAGTTGCAGGAGAAACTCAAGGCCGCTCAAGAATCGCAGCATCTATAGCTATTTTTCTGTATTCACCTTAATAATATAATATATCCTCTATAATTCTATGAATTGGCTTATCTACTCTTTAATGACGGCTCTCTTTTTCGGGCTATACGGCATTTTCCTCCACACCGGTCAAATCGCGATGAAAGATCCTGTTTGGGGTCGGTACAAAGCATTTCTGTTTGTCGGAGTGGCTTATCTCGTAATCGCGATCATCGTTCCGATTATCCTGCTTAAGTTTCAAGGGGCCGCATTCACGTTTCCGATGAAAGGGATTTCCCTTTCGTTTGTAGCGGGCCTATTAGGAGCTCTGGGCGCATTTTGCATTCTACTCGCCTTTGGGGCCAAAGGAACTCCGGCGGCTGTAATGTCCATTGTGTTTGCGGGCGCGCCAGTGGTGAATGCTATCGTATCCATGAAGCTTCACCCCCCTCAGGGAGGTGTATCCGCCGTTCCATGGCAGTTTTTCCTAGGCATCGTATTGGCGGCTCTCGGGGGATGTCTCGTTACGGTTTACAAGCCAGCTCCTGCACCTGCCCATGCGAAGAGTCCTCCTCCGGCAGCGATTTCGGAAAGCGATACACAAGGGTAAATGGGTCTAGCTGAACAGCAGCTAGCCTCATTGAACACGGCGATCGCCATCGCGGTGAAGGGCAATGCTTTCTATCAGTCCAAGATCGCTGAGTGCGGAGGATCGAAGGGCTTTGATAGTCTAGATGCCTTTTCTGAAAAAATGCCCTTTACCACTAAGCGGAAGCTTGCTGAGGATTATGGAGCGAATCCACCCTATGGATCGAACTTGTCGTATGGCTTAAAAGATTACACAAGACTGCACCAGACGAGCGGAACAACGGGTCGCCCTATGGCTTGGCTGGATACGCCCGAAAGTTGGAGTTGGATCATCGACAGCTGGGCTTACATTTGGCGGGCTTGTGGCGCAAAAGCGGGCGAGACGGCGATCTTTCCTTTTTCGTTTGGTCCGTTTATTGGATTTTGGTCCGCATTTGAGGCGGCGTCAAAAGTGGGTCTTCGCTGTATCCCGCTTGGCGGACAGCAAAGCCTTGAGCGACTTCAGATGATTTTCCGACACGAGCCGCAGTGGCTTTGTTGCACGCCAACCTATGCCCTCCATTTGATGAATGTGGCAGAAAAGGAAAACGTTGATCTGACGAAATGCTCGGTAAGAAGCATCATCGTAGGAGGCGAACCGGGGGGGAGTGTAGCGGAAGTTAGAAGTAGAATTGAAGAAGGGTGGGGCGGGGCCCGAGTATTCGATCATCATGGAATGACTGAAGTGGGACCGGTCACTTACTCCGACAGAGAGAATCCGAAGCTTCTGAGGATAATCCACGAGGCCTATTATGCAGAAGTGGTTGAACCTGAAACGGGTCGATCCATTAACTTTGGAAATATAGGAGAACTGGTGCTGACGACTTTGGGCCGGAATGGAAGCCCGTTGTTCCGATATCGGACCGGAGATCTCGTAAAACCGGTTCGGATTGAAGGGGAAGACCCTCGAGCATTTGCGCTCGAAGGGGGAATCATCGGACGTGCTGACGACATGGTAGTGGTTCGTGGAATCAATCTCTACCCTAGCGCAGTGGACGCGGTCATTCGTTCGTTTGAAGGAATTGGGGAGTACCAGGTGAGTATTAGCAAGCAGGATTCTATGGTTCAGGCTAGCATTCAGGTGGAAAATATTTCGGATGTCGAAGACGAACTCATGAGGATGAAACTACAGAAGCGGTTGAGGGAAGTATTTGCTTTGAGAATACCCGTAGATGTTGTGAAGTTGGGAACGCTTCCTCAGTTTGAAATGAAGGCGAAGCGTTGGAGCGTGTCCGATTAATTCTATTTTTTGTCGACTGATGATTGAAATTCAAAATCTAGTTAAGCGATATTCAGGACCGGCGGGTGATATTACCGTGCTAGATGAACTTGAGCTCAAAGTATTGAAAGGTGACTCCATTGCCATCGTGGGACCTTCGGGTTGTGGAAAGACCACTTTGCTAAATATCCTGGGGACTTTGGACATTCCATCGAGCGGATCCGTTTCGATTTCTGGTAAAAGCCTAGAAGGGATGGACGCCGATGAAAGGGCCCGATTCCGGAATCACACACTCGGGTTTGTTTTCCAGCAACATTTCCTGCTGCCTCAATGCTCAGTCTTGGAGAATGTCTTAATCCCTCGCTTGGCAGGTGACTGGGAAGAGGGCGAAGACGAGACGAGAGAACGGGCAAGGAAGTTGATTCAGGAATTAGGTTTGGAGCACCGGTTGGATCATATGCCTTTTCAACTATCGGGCGGGGAACGACTCCGGGCGGCGGTTGCGAGAGCGTTGATAAATCAGCCCGCTCTCGTTCTTGCTGACGAGCCGACCGGCTCTTTGGACCCTTCGATGGGAGATCAAGTAGCGGACTTGTTTGCTCAGTTGAATAACCAGCACGATGTGACCCTCGTGACTGTCACTCACAATATGGCTCTAGCGAATCGAATGGGTAGAGTTTACTCGTTGGAGAATGGAAAGCTGCGGCAAGGGTAGCTGTTGTTTCATTAAGTCTCATGCAGCTAAGGTTCCTCCTACGCAGTCTTTGGTACTACCGAAAGTCCCACCTGGGAGTCGTCGCCGGAACCATGGTCGGAGCGACGGTGCTTCTTGGGGCTTTGCTGGCGGGCGATTCTGTTGGCGCTGCTCTAAAGCGACTCGCAGAACTGCGAGTGGGAAAAACTGAATACGTTCTAACTGTGGGCGATCGATTCGTAGGCGAATCGCTGGCCGAATCTATCGAGTTGAGCTTAGGGATGGATTCTGCGCCCATTTTGATGCTGAGAGGAAGCGCTTCCCGATCGGAGATGAACCTTTTGGCCCCTCAGATGCAGGTGATGGGTGTCGATGAACGATTTTGGAAATTCGCGCCCACACCGACGACCCCGCCGAATTTTGATGCTAGAAGCACCGTCGCCGTAAATCAGCGTTTAGCAGAGCGTCTCCAATTGAAAGAAGGAGAATCCTTTGTCATGCGTCTAGAGAAACCGGGTTTGCTTTCACGAGACGCGCCGATGTCCGGGAGCAAAGATAATGTGATCGGGATTAGGGTGACGGTTTCGGCGGTAATTTCCGATGACCAGTTTGGGCGTTTTGGCCTCGAGGCAAATCAGATATCTCCTTTTACGTTGTTTGCCCCAATAAACTGGATACAAGAACAGATCGAATACCCTGGGAGAGCCAATTTGATTTTGCTAAAGGACTCATCGAATGAAAAAGAAAAGCAAGATTCGAAAGACGTGTTCACCCTTGTGGATCCTCTTTTAACCTTGGCGGACTACGGATTATCGCTCGTAGATATTCCATTAGCAGAAGCGACCGAAATTCGTAGCGAGCGTGTTTTTCTGGATGAGGCAATGGTGGCCGCGATCCAGAAACGTATACCTTTGGCGGAGCCAGTGATAACTTATCTAGCCAATACCTTGGAAACCAACAGTCGCGAAACGCCTTACTCGATGGTATCTGCGGTTGATCCGGAAGCAGCGCCTTTCTTAGACGAAGCGTTAGGTTCGGATGAAGTGGTTGTCACCCAATGGCTAGCAGACGATTTGGAAGCGGCAGTTGGAGATTCTTTGGATATCAGTTACTATGTAGTCGACCAGTCGAGTCTACTCGTTGAAGCGACAAGCTCCTACACGATTCGATCGATTGTTCCTCATTCCGGACTGGTGGCGGACTCTCTTTGGATGCCGGATTTCCCTGGAGTCGCAGGGGCTGAGGATTCGAGTGATTGGGATGCAGGGATGCCTCTGGATCTCGATCGAATTCGGGATAAGGATGAAGAATACTGGGATGATTTCAAGGGTGCCCCTAAGGCCTTCATCTCCCTCGCCTCAGGCGAAGCTCAATGGTCCAATCGGTGGGGAGCGTATACGGGTTTAAGAGTGCCGAAGTCCTTCCAAGGATCCGATGAGCTGACAGAAGAGATTAGGGCCGTTCTCGACCCTAGGATGTTGGGCATGCAAACCGTCTCGCTGCGGGATGCGGCATTGGAGTCGGCTAATTCACCGGTTGATATTGGGGGGCTCTTCATTGGTATGAGCTTCTTCCTGATCATTGCTTCATTGAGTCTCGTTGGGATGCTTTTCAGCTTTTCGATACAGCAAGTTAATCGTGAAAATGCGCTTTTGTCGTCGTTAGGGATCAGCGATAAGCGAATCTACCGTTGGAGATTTGCGGGAGCGTTACTCATAGTAGTAGTTGGTTCTCTTGCGGCGGTGCCATTGGCGTATGGATACACCTTTGGGGTACTTCGGTTTTTAGAAACGATTTGGAGTGAAAATTCTGTGGGATCGATGTTCGGTGTTTCAAGTAGCCTCACAACGATTGCGATTGGAATCGTGACGAACATTGGGCTAGCGATGGGCTCCATCTGGTTTGTTCTGAGAAAGCAAAGCAAGACCCAAGCCAGCTTTCGCTTGCAGCAGGGGTCGGAAGAGAGTGGCGTAGGGGGTAGGACCAAGGGACGCTGGTCCCTTAAGATTGGCAGTGCCGGCCTGGCAGGGGGATTGACTTTGTTTGGACTTTCCTTGCTGGGGAAACTTCCTCTGCAGATTGGCTATTTCCTAGTGGGTTTCTGCCTTCTGGTGGGAGGCCTGGGAATTTGCGCGTTCCGGCTTAACTTTGCCAGAGTGATTGGAGGAGAGCTTTTGGATCTGGCCAAATTGGGTAGGCTCAATAACGGCCGCCGACCCATGCGGAGTCTGACCGTTGTGGGGACCTTGGCCTGCGGTGTATTTCTTGTGGTTTCGGTTGCGGCTTTTCGGAAGGAGAAAGACACCAGTGGGGATGATCCAAAAAATGGATATGGAGGGTATACCTACTGGGCGGAGACTTCGATTCCGTTGAGTGACCCGGCCGACTATTCCGGACCTGACAATCTATTTGGTCTGGATGGTGACAACGCGATCAACCCAATTCGCGTTGGTCAGGGCGACGATGCCAGCTGCTTTAATCTGAACCAAACCGCGAATCCCCGATTGCTATCCTTAGACAGCTCGACCTTGGCAACCAGAGGAGCCTTCACCTTCCATTCGATTCGAGAAGGATTGGATTCCAGTAAGGGTTGGAATCTTTTAAAGGAAATCTCCGACGATTCGGTGGTGCCCGCGTTTGTTGACAGTGCGACTTTACAGTGGGCGCTGAAACGGAAATTGGGAGATCGCCTAGTCTACACGGACAATGGTGGAAATACATTTGAGGTCGAATTAATCGGAGCGATCAGCGATACCGTTTTCCAAGGGAGCCTGATTCTCGATGAAAGCGTGTTCTTGGAGAAATATCCCCAACATGAGGGGTACCAGCTTTTCCTGCTCGATTCCTGGGACAGCGATATTGAGAAAAGCCGTTCTCGAATTGAATCCGTCCTTAGCGCTTGGGGGGGACAAGTAGAGATTGCCTCTGATCGGCTGCAGTCCTTTCACGAAGTTGAAAACACCTACATCGCTATTTTCCATGTTCTGGGAGGTCTTGGCGTTATTTTAGGAAGTGCTGGATTGGGTGTGGTGGTGGCTCGCAACCTGTCGGAGCGTCGTCACGAATTCGCCCTTATGGATGCGATCGGCATACCCAATCGCGTGCGCAAGAAAGTGGTCTTCAGCGAATTAAAATCGCTAATTGGTTGGGGCATGGGAATTGGGATTTGCGCGGCGATTGTATCCATCGTTCCCTCTATGAGTCATCTCGGTGTGGCGGCCCCTGTATTGAATGTTTCTATCTTGGTTGTGGCCATTCTGATTAACGCAGGTTTTTGGTCGTTTCTTGGATACAGGCGAAATGTTCCCGCGCTAGCTGACCTGCAACGGGATTTCGAGTCGTAGTAATATGAGTATATTCGAACAACTTTTTTCACTAAAAGGAAAGCGGGCCTTGATAACGGGCGCGAGTAGTGGAATCGGTCGTTCGATCGCGGTTTGCTATGCGGAAGCCGGAGCGACTGTAGGGGTACATGGAACGCAGCCTCATAAGATCGCTGAGACGATTCGACAGATTGAAGAGAAGGGAGGCTCTGCGGTACCTTTCGTTGCGAACTTGGGGACGAAGGAAGTATCGGAGACTTTAGTAGATGAAGCAGCCGCGAAGCTAGGAGGTATCGATATCCTGGTAAACAATGCTGGAACCAATAGGCGCAAGCCGGCGATAGACGTAACGGAAGACGACTACAAAACGCTTATGGCGATTAATTTGGAAAGCGTTTTTTGGCTTTGTCAGGCTGCCTACCCCCACTTGTGCAAGTCCGAGTGTGGTAAAGTAGTGAATACAGGTTCCATGACGACTCTGACGGGAATTGGGGGAATGCCCGTCTACGGAATGACGAAAGCCGCTATTGGCCAGCTGACTAAAACCTTGGCCCTGGAATGGGCGAAGGACAATATTCAAGTAAACTGCATCGCTCCGGGGTTTATTCGTACCCCATTGACTGAAGCCGGAATCTTTAGCGATCCCAAGAAAGTGAAGTTTCTCGATCACCGCATACCGATGAAGCGCGGCGGAACTCCGGAAGAGCTCATTGGCACCGCCCTTTTATTAGCGTCACCCGCTTCTTCCTACACCACTGGACAGGTATTCGCCATAGATGGCGGATTTCTAGCGGGTGGATCCTGGTTGGATTGAGAGGCTGGAGATTAGGGTTGAGTTGCGGTTAGTTCGTTTTCGAAACATCCAGGCAAATCGCTTTTCCGAGGTTGTTTCTCAGATAGAGGCGACCGTTGGAATAGGAAGGGGGAGCCCACGAGGTTCCTAGGAGAGCATGCTTTCTTCCGAGTTCCTGGAAGTGATCACCTTGGTCTTTGCCGAGAATGACGTGTCCGGAGTCCGTGAATACTATCAAGTGGTCGCCGATCGCGATGACGTTACCGAGATCTCCAGGGACTTCTTGTTTCCAAGCGATTTCTCCGGAGTCGAAGTTTAATGCGACCAAGTTTCTTGGGTCGCCGTCACCTCCATAGTGGGCGATGACATGATCGCCGACGAGTATGCTCGTTTGAACTTTTAATATAAGCTCACGATCGCGATGCAGCAGTTCTGGTTCCGGTTTAGTGACATCAATTACCGCATATCCTGATCCGTAGCCTGAGCTGATATAGAATTTTCCGTCACGAAAGTGAGGGTTGGAAGCATTGGCTCCATAGCTGGTTCTCCAGGAGTATCGAAAGAGCGGATCTCCTGGGCTTTCCAAATCGTATCCAACCAGCGCCTTTTTATGGAAAACGGAAACGCGGTCCCGGCCACGGTCTTGGTACACGACCGGAGTCGAGTAGCCGGGTTCTTCCGTACCAATTTTCCAAACAGTCTCGCCGGTATTTTTGTCGAGAGCGACCAAGGCGCCGTCCTTCGCGCCGGGATCGATGAGGAGCAGGTTCTTGTAGACGACAGGTGAAGCGGCCCATCCCCATGATTGGCGGCGCCCATCGAAGTCGTCCGAGTAGTTGCGTTCCCAAATGACTTTGCCTGAACCCAATTCTAGGCAGAATAGTTTTCCTTGTTTGCTTACCGTATAGACGCGATCCCCATCAATCGTCGGAGTTGAGGAGGTTCCACCGGAATAGTATTTTGCCCCTTTGGGTTCGTCATACGTATGTTTCCAAATGAGAGCGCCGGTTTTTGTGTCAAAGCACCATACGGTATCCTGATTATTGGTATTGCCCAGTGACAGCGCTTTGCCGTCTGCAACCGCGAATGAAGAGCAGCCCAATCCAATTTGCCGCGTCCACAAGATCTTTGGAGGGTTGGCCGCCCAGTCGGTGTTCAGAGTGTCATCTTCTAGAACGACTCCATTCCCATCGGGACCCAAGAATCGTGGCCAATCGCTGGATTCAGCTGTGATGAGGCAGGTCAGCGCGAGAAGGGGAACGATTGTTTTGAGGGCTTTGGGCATACTTATTCTTCGGTAGGAATCTGATCTAACTTACGAAGACTATCAGTGTTTTATGGCGCAGAATTGTTCCGCCGGTCTTTCCTACAGGCTGCTGACCGCTTGCAGCGACTCGTAGGTCCGTAGAAATGCAGTGGAATCGGTGAAAATGGGGGTGCTGCGATAGGGGCCTACCTCGTGGCGAGCGAGCTCGGTGAATTCCCGGCCGGGCTTGATAATCACAAGATGGCCATCGTCGATGCCTAGATAAATCTTTCCTCCGGCAAGCACCATACTGGGATAGGCGGTGCCCTTTGCCCCCTTAATCTGATGGGTGTAGATTACCTCGCCGTTGGCATCATCGAGGGCCGTAATTAGGTTATCGCGTGTAACAATGTAGAGGATGCCTTCGTGGACGAGAATAGATGAGTAGTACCGGTCTTTCTCGACTTCCGTATGCCAGATCCGCTTAAGACCTGATTTTTCGAGGGCCTTCACGCTTTTCGGAATTCTGTAGGCGTAGGCGTCCCCGTTGGCTTTCTCGACACCACTTACGGTGTAAATCATGTCGCCGACTACCGTTGGCGTATTGAAAATGGACCAGTCGCGCGTGGCGTGCAGAAAAACGAGGCCCTCTTGGATCACTTTGCCGTCGCTTACCCGAATGACCTCACCACGCGGGGTGAAGAGGAATGACTGTCCTTCAACTTCAAAAGGGGCCGGCGTCCCGAATACGACCTCGGAAGGAGTGGTCCAAATCGTTTCGCCATTTTCTGGATTCAAAGCCGCATAATCGTCAAATCGAACGATTAGCTTTCCATCGACGATCTGTGGCATGGTCGCCCCGCCCCAGCGGTGGTCCGGGTGTTCGACAAACCGTGACCAGAGGCGGTTTCCGTCCAGATCATAGGCGACGACGACTCCGAGGCCGAATACCGCGTAGATTTTTTGACCATCAAAGTAGGGCGTGTAGGAGCTGTATCCGTTCGTGTTGTGAGCGGGAGGCGTGACGAAGTTGCTGAATTCTGGATCACGTTGCAGCGCTTCGCTTTCCTTGTTCAACGCGCTTGATTCCTCGTACTTTTGATTGAGTGACGCTTTTACTTTCTCGTTTTCCTTGTCGTTCTCTAAGGCCCGCTCGAGTCGACGGACGTCATTTCGCAATCTACGAATCTCTTGTTCGACGGTCTCGATTCTAGCTTTGTGCGCCTCGAGAGCCTGCCGTTTTGAATCGCTGATATTGTTCAGCTCCATCAGGTCGTTCGATCGCTTCCAGATTACTTTTCCGGTTTTGCTGTCCGCACAAATGAGCCAGGCGGGTTCCGCGGTAAAAATGAGTTTGTCGTCCACCAGAATCGGAGTTGCGTTGCTCTTGGTTTCCAAAGGGATTTCAAACAGGAGTTTCTCCCGCCAATTTACGGGAGATACGTCGGTTGCGTAGACGCCATTTTGATTTGTTCGCCAAGACGGAATGTCGGCAAACGTAGCTGAATTCGCCACGAGCAGGGTGAGTGAGAGAGGTAATATAAAATGATAGCGCATTGTTCTTAATTGGCTGCAAATTCCATAATTCGGACAAAATAGAGGCAAAAATTCGCTGAGTCACTCGGAAACGAGGGCTGCTCAATAATCGGAGAATGAGGTCCATTTTTATTGTTTTGTATGGAAAATTAGTTCTTTTAAGTCGCGAACTACCAACTAACTGAAATTGATGAAACAAGTTTATACATTTCTATTGGGGCTGCTATCCGGCTTGAGCGCCTTGGGACAGTCCTCCGGTCAGCCTAGTGCTGAGATCTTCGAGTTGTCACCTATTCGAGTGATCGCGGGAGACTCCCTCATCGACAGAGGAGGACTTTCCAGCGGGTTTACGACGGGGGCGGTAGATCTGTACCAAATGCAGTCCGTCCAGGAAACGTCGGCACTCGTGCCGAACCTCTTCGTCGCTTCGAGCGAGACGCGCGGATATGGAGATGTGATTTCGATCCGAGGCACGGGCAACACTCTGTTCTTCAGCCCGGCGGGAGTGGCCCAGTATATAGATGACGTTCCCTCAGGTGATGTGTTCACTTATTCGTCTGAATTGCTCTCAGGTAATTCATTGACCGTACATCGCGGAGGAATGGGGTCCTTCTTCGGTAGGAACGGGCCGGCGGGCGTGATCGAAATCCAAAGTCCGAAGCCAATGCAGGAGCAGCGCATCAATCTAGCGGCCGAATTCGGATCCTTCAGCAAGCGGGCGTTTCGAGCGAATATTTCCGGTCCCATTTCCGGTTCTGGTGTTTCTCACAGTCTCACAGTTTTTCACAACGAGCGGGATGGGTATCTCTACAATGCGACCCTGGACCGTCACACTGATACGAGAGAGGCTCAAGGGGCGCAGTACAGTCTGTTTTTCTCTCCGGGAAATGACTGGAACGCTCGGGTCAAATTGGTCACGGAGTCGATCGATGATGGAAGCCAGCGATTATCCTCTCTCTTTAGCCCCGATCCATTTGTTGTGGGTTCCAACTTGGAAGGGGAAACTCAGATTGACCGAAATCAGATATCGGTTCATCTCGACCGAGAGTTCGAATGGGGTGTTTTCAAGTCCATCACGGCTTTTCAGAAATGGGAGTTGGATCCCTCGACGGTTGATCTCGATTTGAGCCCGGACCCGATTTCGACCTCGGCGATACAGCAGGATCAAAACCTGTTTACGCAAGAGTTCCGCTTCGAGTCGAACGACAGTGGAAGTCCCCTTGACTGGCGAGCCGGCCTTTTTTTCCAAGATAAGGAAACCGGAGGCGACACTACGCGTGTCTTTCCGGCTCCGCCGTTTTTCCCAGTCTTTACCGAGAGTACGGTTTTCGAAACCGAAGAACAGAGCATAGCGGCGTTTGGACATGTCTCCTTTGATGTGACAGAGACATTCATCCTCGATACCGGAGCCCGTATCCAGAAAGCGGATGCTTCTATTGATCGGGAAAAATCGTCGCCCGTCGGACTCGCTCCTATAAGCGCTGACAAGAACGGTACTTATGCCTCTGTCGACTTCGGTTTCGAAGCGGTCATGAGCGATCATTTCTCCTTTATCGGGCGATCCGCATCCGCGTTCAAGCCAGCGGGCTACAGCGCGTTTACGGATTTGCCGAATCTAGCGGGTTTCAATGACGAGTCGTCCTGGTCAAACGAGATTGGATTCTCATTCACGACCACGGATACCACCTTTAAAGCGCGGGTAACGGTTTTCGACGTATCCATAGACAATTACCAGTTGGAACGTTCCGTTCCCAATGCGACAGACTATATTGTTATCACAGCGGACGAAGTCTCTTCTTCCGGAGTAGAGGCTGAAGTTGTTTGGCAGCCGACTCCGAATTTCGTTATAGAGGGAAGCATTGGGAGTAACGACGTCACTTTCGAAGAGCACATCGTTCCTTTCAACGGAGCGAATCTGAATGGAAATGAAGTTCCTTTCACGCCTAGCACCACCTTTCGTGGATCTGCTCGTTACAGCTTAGACAATGGCATTTTCTTCCAGGCCACTTTTCGCGGTATTGGCGAAACGTTTTTTGACGAAGGAAATACCGCGATGTTTCGCCAGGGGAGTTATGAAGTTTTCGACGCTCAGATCGGGTTTAGAACGGAACGGTATTCAGTGGTGGTATAAGGCGAAAACCTTGGGGACGAACAGTATTACACGTTTATTAATCCACAAATTTTCGCGGCAACTCCAGGAGACCCCGAATCATTTGGGGTCCGGCTAAGCGCGAGATTCTAGCTTTGGTAGAAAATTGTAGGAGCGGGTTAATCCCGCGAAAGATTTCGTGAACGCATGGATGTTCGTTGAAATCGCGGCCTAAAGCCGCTCCTACAGGATGGACTCGTTTAAGGGCTCAGGCTGAAGCCCGGAGCTACTACGACTTGCTCAGACAGTACAGGTGCTCGCCGGTCC
>CALDFV010000302.1 GCA_937942145.1 uncultured Opitutaceae bacterium | reverse complement strand
AGGAGCTTGGAAAGTACCGGTATTATCCAATTTTGGGTATGGCGATTTTTCTTCTTGGAGCGGTGGGTGTGGATTTTGTCGAAGGGACCTATTACGATGTCGACGACGACGATATTGTAGGTTTTGCCCGGTAGGCTCGTAGTGGATATGGATATCTATCTGATTGGGGAAATGGCGGAAATGCTGGGGGTGGCATTAGCGTTGGTGGGTTGCCTTTTTCGGTTGGCCTTGCTGTTTCCGGGGGCGATTGAACGTTTGAAGGAGACCGACCAGTCGTCTTGCGAGAAGTAGGCCGTGTTGTGTGGGGTTAGCGGGCTTTACATTTTTCGGAGAGAGATATTGGCTGAACAGGTGAGTAAATCTAGTCCTTCGCGAAAGCGTAAACTGCCTCTCCCGATTTTAATGTATGCGGATACGCGTACCTCAGCGGATCAGCTTTATCTGGCAAAGTTCGGCGTTCCAGATGCCTTCATTTCGATGAAAATGGGGGCCAAATCAATCGCGGTGCTAAACCAGCTTGAATTTTCGAGAGGATTGAAGGAATCGGCTTTCAACACTATTTTGCCTCTGGAGGAGTGGATCGAGAAGGCTCGCGCCAAATTTAGGCGGGAGGATATTGGCGTTGCTGAAATTGTTGCGACCTTGGCAGCGGCGTATCGGATTAATGGATTTAGAGTCTCATCTGACTTTCCCGCGTGGCTGGCTTTTCAACTGCAAGGATTTGGGATAAAAATTGACCCAACGAAAACGTCGATATTTCCAGCCCGAGAAACGAAGACGGAGGAAGAAATGCGATTTCTTCGACAGGGTAATCGGTGCAGCGCGGCGGGAATACGCGCCGCAGAAGAGACTCTGAAAAAGTCCACCATTAAGAAGGGCTACCTCTACTTCGAGGGGAAACGGCTGACCTCGGAAAAGCTTAGGGAAGCCATAGAGGTCGCCTGCTTGACCGCGGGCTCGATCCCTATGGATACAATTGCAGCGGGTGGAGACCAGGCTTGTGACCCGCACTGTGCGGGTTCGGGACCACTCAGAGCTAATGAATTGATTATTGTGGATGTGTTTCCGCGTGTCGCGAAAACGGGATACTTTGGTGACATGACACGAACTTTCTTAAAAGGAAAGCCTTCTGATGCTCAGAGAGCGCTGGTTGCGGCAGTAAAGGGAGCTCATGGCCAGGCCATCAAACAAGTTCGGACAGGAGTCGACGGAAAGACCATCCATACCTCGGTGCAGAAGTACTTCGAGGACCGCAATTACCTCACCACGCGCAACGAGAGTGGGGCTCAAGGATTCTTTCATGGGACAGGCCATGGTTTGGGGTTAGAAGTGCATGAGGCGCCGCGAGTCTCAATCGTAAACTGTCGCTTGAGGAGGAACTCGGTCATTACCATCGAGCCCGGTTTGTACTATCCCGGATTGGGTGGCTGTAGGGTAGAAGATGTGGTTGCAGTAACAGACAGGGGGCCGAAGAAATTAAGCTCCTATCACTACAATTGGATTGTGGAATAGATGTTCTTTCAAGATGCCTGAACTCGCTGAGGTAGCGTTTTTCTGCCGCCAATGGGATCCCGGAAAACGGAGATTGGTCCAATCGGTGCAGCTGAATGAAAAAGTTCGTTGCTTTCGTGATGTTGATCCAGCGCGATTGGCCCGAAAGCTCAAAGGCAACCGCCTCATTGGGTCGAGAACTCACGGGAAACGGATGCTTTTTCAATTGGAAAGGGAAACCTGGCTAGGGGTTCACCTCGGGATGACGGGAAATCTCCGAATTCGAAGTCAGGATCAGCTTCTCGAGAAAAATGATCATCTAGCCCTGAAGACGGACATTGGGTGGCTTGTGTTCAATGATCCAAGGCAGTTCGGCAAAATAGAGCTTTTCGAGTCGTCAGGTCTCCCTAAGTTTTGGGATGAGTTACCGCTGGAAGTGGGATCACCAAAATATGACTACGACTATTTCAATTCGATCATTGAGAAACGAAAGCGAGGGCCGCTGAAAAGTCTTTTACTCATGCAGGAGTTTTTTCCTGGCGTGGGCAATTGGATGGCGGATGAGATATTATGGAAGGCGAGGATTAGGCCCGACCGAACTGCGGCATCACTGAGTGGCCCTGAGAAGAAATCGCTTTTCCGTGCCGTCAAATTCGTTTGGGACGGCGCTTTGAAGTACGTTGCCCCAGATTATTCCGATCCCCCGAAGAGCTGGCTGTTTCAGCATCGCTGGAAAGCGGGTGGAATTTGTCCTAAGACGGGTGAAGCACTAAGTCGAAGCACGATTGGAGGACGGACAACCTGTTGGTCCGCCAAATGGCAGTCGTGAGCTTTCGTTTTTGCTTTAGGGAGCGAGACGATTCAAATTCCAGCCAACGTCATCGGACTTAGAATACAGGAAGCGGTCGTGAATACGATTTTGGCCCCCTTGCCAAAACTCGACCGTCTCAGGAGCAATCCGGAAGCCTCCCCAGAAGGAAGGTAGGGGGACGTCCCCCTTTTTGAATTTCCGTTTCATTTCATCCAGTTTGGCTTCGAGGATAGACCGAGAAGAAATGATGCTGCTTTGGGGGGAAGACCAGGCCCCAATCTGGCTGCCAAAAGGACGGGTGATGAAGTATTTCAGGGACTCGGTTGCTGGAATCTTTGTCGCAGAACCGGTGACCGCTACTTGTCGGCGGATGGAGATCCACGGAAAGAGCAGGGAGACTTTTGCGTTTCCTGCGATTTGCTGGGATTTGCGACTGCCAAAATTTGTGAAGAAGACGAAGCCTCGTTTATCCAATCCCTTCAGCAACACAGAGCGTTGCCACGGTTGCCCCTTTTCGTCGACTGTGGCCAGCGACATGGCATTGGGCTCCACCACCTCCAGATCTTGAGCTTGGGAAAACCAGGCCTGGAATTGGTCGATGGGATCCCGAGACAGATCCTTTCGGCGCAAACTCTTTCCCGTATAATCCTCTCTAAGTTGGCTGAGGTCTTTGGACACGAGGATATTTAAGAGTAGGGAGGGATTTTGTGTAACGTTTGCGCTTCTACTTCTTGAGCCGTTCGAGCGCTTTGCTTGCTAGTTCTGAGACCGACTGAAGATTGTTCTGCAAACGTTCCAATTCGCGGTCGTCAAATATGTCCGAGTAAGCGGAATTTTTTTGGGAATCCTCCCTAGGGGGCGAGATTGTTTCGGCTCGTTTGGTATCCCTGCTTTGCTGCGGATTGTTGGGATGGACTGGGCGTGGGGTGGAATTCGGTTCGATGCGGTCCATTTGTGTGGTTGTCGATGAGTGTTTGTTCGCGCGTCTTCAGGAGTATAACCTCATCCCATGCAGAAATGCCCCTATCCGCACGGACTGGATTCCTTTGAGATGAAGTTGTTCAGGGCTAAAAGGAACGCTTTTACCTCCTGTGGCAACCGATTTTGAGCAAAATAGAGGATATCCTCTATAGACTTCACGATCTTTGAGTTCAAGCGCCTGCTCTTTTCGGACGATGGTTTTAGCCAAGCGAATCCGCTTTCACTAAATAAGCCGACTAGTCTGACCCTATGAACCAAGAGCTTTTGACAATCCCCATTGGACCCGAATTAGACGCCACTCTTGGAAAGCTCGCTCAAATGTTGGAAAAGTCGAGGGAGGAGCTGGTGAAGCTTTTGCTAGAGGAAGCAGCCTTTGCCGTCGAAGACACTTACGAAAAGAGCGGCCAGATCTGGGATTCAGTCCGTTTCGAGTACGTTCATGGGGGACGCAGGTCTCTGAGGAGGTTGGCTTCTGAAGCGGCGATCGATACGATTTTGAAACGTGCGCAGGAAATGAGCAGTGATTCGGATCGCTAGAAGTGGGTTTAGGGCTTTTATAGATCGAAATCTCGTTGCCAGACTGATCGTGCATCTTTGCATTGAAAGAGTGCTGGTCATTCGGAGAAAGGTAACGCGAAAGAAGTCATACACGGTTTTTATGCTGCCCGGCTACAATGAAGAGTGGCCAACCTCTGAATATGAGCACCAGGAAATTCTAAGGCTGTTCAAGCAGGATCAGCCTTATGACGGAATCCATAACGATTTTTCAGACTACCGAATCGGACCGAAAAAGTCCGCTCGATCCTAGATGGGTTATCGAAGCGAGTTTGATATGATATCCCGCTAGCCTTTTGATTGGCCCTGTGCTCCTGAGGAGAAGTTCCCGCTCAGTATTCCTGCCAGAAACAGTTGCAGGGCATGGTAGATCATTAGTGGGAGTATAATGAGGCTTTCTTGAAGGTTGCCCGACTGGCCTGCGAATATGACCGAGGCCATAGGAACCCCCGCGGCGAGGGTTTTCTGGGAGCCACAGAAAAAGGCGGCAATTCTTTGATCGAATTTGGTCGAGCTTAATGGGGAGGTGACCCAAACGAGAATCGACAAGGCAACGAGGAATAGGGTGGCGATTAGCGAGGCCGCAGCGAAAGAGGTAGGACTAAATCCGCTCCATACGTCATTTGTAAAGCTGTCACAGAATGCCGCGTAGATGATAAATAGGATCAGACCATTATTGAGGCGTTTCAGAAGCCGGCTTTGGGCAAAGGGTTGTAGGCGCTTCCATTGCCTTAGAATTTGGCCAACCGCAATGGGGAGCAATATGTAGAGCGCGATTTTTGCAATGAGTGAACCGACGGGAGGAAAGGCGCTGTTCGCAGTGGAAAAGAGGGCGAGGCACCAAAAGGGTGTTGCTAGGACTCCGATTAGGTTGGAAAAAGTCGCGCTAAAAAGGGCGGCCGCAGCGTCTCCATTGCTGTTGGCGGTGAATACGGTTGAGGAGAGAATTGTCGTGGGAAGTACCGACAAGAACAGAAGTCCGGGGCGAATATTCGCTGGAATCCAAGGATCGCAGACGAATACAATCCCGATCATGAGAAGGGGAGAGAGCAGGAAGATCCAACTTTGGCAGAATACGTGCAAACGCAGGTTGACTACGCTGGAAAGCAGCTTTTTCGAATTCAGGGTCAGACCTTGGAGGAGAAAAATGAGGGCAATCGCAATTTTGGTGGTGAATTCCGCTTTGAGTATGCCGCCGGTCGCCCCGAAGCTAGGAAAATAGGCTGCGAGCAAAACCATAAGGAAAAGTCCTAATGTGAATCCTTGGCTCTTAAGACGGCTTTTCATTTTCTATTTTCACGGTCGCTCGGGACTATTCCGAGGGGAGGCAATGGGAGTTTTCACTTGATCGGCGCAATAAGCTGAAAGCTGATTGAAATGAGATCGTTAACGACATGCTTGCCTAAAGCCTCGTAGATTTTAGCGGAACCATATTTCGAATTCCAAAGAACTCGGTCGATATCGAAACTTGCTTGGAGGGCGACGACTGCGTCGTTTTTTCCTAGCGTGGCGGGAAAACGAATTTGTTGGGTGTGTCCACGCAGGGTGAACGAGCCCTCAATATTGTAGTTCGGAACGCCAGGGTGTGATTCCGGAATCGCTTCAGCGGACAAAAGCTCAAAGTCGGCGGCCGGGTACTTCTCAACGAGGAAAAAGTCATCCGTTCGTAGGTGTCCAATCAGCATTTGAGCCATGCTTGGATCTTCAATATCCTCGCACTCGATACGGGTCATGTCGATCACTGCCGCTCCTCCAACGAGCTGGTCATTTTCGAGCTTGAGGGTCGCTTTCTCGAGACCAACGACGCCATTGTGCTGATTAAGCAAGTTTCGGCCTACCCAGCGTACGGAGCTTTTCTCAATACTCGCTTCAAATACCCCGTTGAGTGGATCCGCTTGAAATCCATTGCCTTCGATGGGGTAGCCTAGGCTGTCCCAGTTCTCTATACCGCCCTTCAATACGTCCACATGGGTCCATCCATTGGATTGAAGCTTCTCGAAGGCTAAGAGGGCCGCTTCAAATTGATCATTTTGCCCGTAGATCACTATTTCGCGGTTTTGGTCCGGTATGAGGGTTGTGACCTTTTCGATGAAATCAATTTCGTAGACGCAGGCATTTACAGCGTCTTTGATGTGCCGCTTTTCGAAGATCTCGTCCGGTAGGACATCTAGTATCACTCGACTAGGGTTTTTGGAATAATGCTCGCGGATCGTTGAGGGATCGACTAGATTCATGTGGGTTCAGGGTGGGAGATTCAAGGGTACGTCTAATCGTATTTTATGGCGGGTGCCCTTTGAAGCGTCTGAAACTCATACTCGCTACTCATTCGAGATCAAGGCGCATATCCACGTGGTCGATTCCGGCCTCAATGTAAACGTCGCCTAGACGTTGAAATCCGAACCTCTCGTAAAAGGCGACTGCCTGAATTTGCGAGGACAGTTCAACCTGTTTCCATCCTCTCTCGCGGGCGGCCTCGACCAGCTTTAGGAGTATCTTCTGTCCAACCCCTTTTGATCGGTACTCCTTGAGGACCGCCATTCTGCCGATATGTCCGTCTGGCAAGAGGCGGCCGGTACCGATCGGGAGGTCTTCGACATACGCGATCGCGTGAACGCACTCCGGGTCCCAACCATCAACCTCTAGGCTTGGTTCGACACCTTGCTCAGCTACGAAGACATTGAATCGTATTTGGAGGATACTGGATTCAAGTGGGCTGAATTGGGTCAGCTCTATGCGGATCATGGATATAAAAGTCTGGGTTTTGATGATTGCTAGAAAGATCCATGAAAAGTAAAAATTAGAGGTAGATTAAATCCCGATTCCGCTTTAGTATCGTAAGATCCCAAGTTTACGTTCTCATGAGGTTATCCCTCTATTCACAAATTGCGAATCCTTCGGTATATTGATATAAGAATGTCCAAAGGGAACCTACAGTCCCGAGACGGTTTCTTACAAATTAAATGTTTCCCACCTGGCTACGAATCTTTGCGATCACTTCAATTGGCTCATTGACGTCCTATTCGGTGGACTCGGAGCCGATTGAGGGGCCACCGCTTGTCTTTGCCCATGACTTGGTGGGAGAAGAGCTTCGAGAGGGAGAGCGTTTCAAGCTAGCCCCAATTGCATATGTGGTAAATTTTGGATACGAGTTCGATTTGGATAGCGATTTCGGCGACTTTCATGCTCGAGGCATCAAGATGCTGGAAGTGACTGCCCATGAAATAGACGCGCTCGAGAAGTTGGAGGAAATCACCAAAACCAAGGCCTTTACGACGTCTTTTTCGGAAGCCCTTAAGAATCCAATTGTCCGCTCATGGGCGGTAGCGCGAAGACCGATCACTACGGTTGCTCGAATTCCTGGTGGCATTGTCCGTTATCTGCAGGGAAAGTTCTTTGAGGTAAAACGGGGGTCAGAAAAGCTAGCGGCGAAAACTAAGGAGCATCGATACAGAGGTGAGAGTAATGAGAAAGAGCCGGTCGCGGAAAAGGTTACGGATGCAGCAAAAAAAGTAGGCAGCACGACGAAGAAATTGAGTCGCCGGCACTTGGGATTCGACAAGGCAAAACGGGATTGGTCGAGGCGTTTGAAGGTTGATCCCTACACGACCAACGACTACCTGCAATTTGAGTTGGAGCGGATAGCGTGGGCTTCCACGGTTGGTTCGTTCGCAGGCGAATTTGCCATTCCTTCCAGTTCGGTGCTCTCGTACACGCTCCAGGCTCAGGAAATGGTTTGGAGCAAGTCCGAAAAGGAGCTAGAGAGGTTAAACTCAAAATCCCTGAAGACGATGGGTGTCGACACAAGTGTTCTCGTCCAGTTTGACGAACTAGACCAATATACGCTGACGGAAAAGACAGAGCTAGTCATCACACTAGAGGAGATCGAAGTGGACGGCAGGCTAGACCTCATTCAACTAATGCTAGAAGTAGAAACGCGGGAGGAAGCGATGCTGATGGTGGAGATCATCTCTGCGATTGGAAATTATCACCAACTGGTGAAGCCGATCGAGGAGGTTGCGATTCGCCGAGGCCTTGCGGTCTGCTACGACGAAGAGGGAACGATGGTACTCCCTCTGGCTTTGGATTATTTGCACTGGTCACCCGAGATCTCAGAAGTGTTGCTTTCGAATGATCTCTATGACGAATCGCGGTCTTTATGGATTAGCGGAACCGCTTCTGCGATCGCTAAAAGAAGGCTGGCGACCCACGATTGGAAGCTGAAAGAAAATTGTTTTGATACCTTTGCAGCTTTGCAGCCGAACCCCTAATAAGATTTGCCGTGTTTTAAGACCCTCTATGAGGCAGTCGTTACCAAAGCCGTGACTTCAGAAAATTCCCAGTTGAAAGGACAATTTTCAATTGCCTCGTCCGAGAACGCGTGTAATAAAAAAAACAAAACTCAACCCCCCTATAGCATTATGTTATCTCGTCGTAAATTTATTAAATCGTCTGCTTTGGCCGCGAGTGCCTTCGCGATCACGCCCTCATGGGCAAAAGCGGCAAATGGTGATGTCCGAGTAGCCGTGGTCGGCGTTCGCGGACGTGGAAAGAGCTTAATTGCCGATGTATTTCGTACCGAAGGCGCTCGGTTGGTTGCGCTTTGTGACGTGGACACAGCGGAACTTGCAAAACGGGCGGCCGCGGTTGACGAAGAATATGGCGTCACCGTTAGCCAGGAAACCGATTACCGTAAGCTGCTCGAGAGAAAAGATGTCGATGCGGTTGTCCTGACGACACCGAATCACTGGCACGCTCTGCAGACAATCTGGGGTTGCGAGGCGGGAAAAGATGTCTACGTCGAGAAACCGGTGTGCCACACGGTTTGGGAAGGTCGCCAGATGGTGGCTGCAGCAAAGAAATACAATCGCATCGTACAGGCTGGTTTCCAGAACCGTTCTGATGTCGGGCTGCAAGAGGCGTTTCCCTGGATTCATGCGGGTAACATAGGTGAAATCAAGATGGTGCGTGGCCTGTGCTACCGAAATCGAGCGAGCATAGGGAAGATCGACACTCCTCTGGTGCCGCCAAAATCGGTCGATTACGATACGTGGCTTGGCCCTGCTGAGCACCAAGACCTTTACCGTCCGGAATTACACTATGATTGGCACTGGGATTTCAATACCGGCAATGGTGACTTGGGAAATCAAGGTCCCCATGAGCTCGACTTGATGCGTTGGATTCTTGGCGATCCAGATCATCCGGTTAAAATCCAGTCGTTGGGAGGTCGATTCGGATGGGACGATGCTGGTGATACGCCGAATATGGGCATCACTACATTCGATTGGGGAGGAATTCCGGCCCTGTTCGAGGTGCGCAATCTATGGGTGAAGCCTGAATTGAACAATGCCCCAAACTTTAAGGGCTCTCGTGTTGGCGTTATTGTAACGTGTGAAGGCGGAGAATTCCGAGGAGGTCGAGGCGGAGGATTCGTCTATGACAATGACGGCGAACGGGTGAAGGCATTTAAGGGTGATCGCGGTTCTAATCATTTCCCTGCGTTCGTGAAAGCTGTCAATAGCCGCAAGGAAAGCGATGTGGCGGCTCATTTGGAGAGCGCTTACAAATCCAGTTGCCTGGCGCATCTCGGAAACATCTCCTACTTGAAAGGTAACGATGCGAAAGGGAAGTCAGTCGAGAAGTTCGCGTCGAAAGATGGAGTACTCGAAGAAACACTAGGGCGCTACAATGAGCAAATGGCAGAGTGGAGCATCGATCAGTCGAAAGAGCTGTGGAAGCTAGGCCCTGAGCTTGAATTCGATGCGCGATCTGAGAAATTCATTGGAGGGGATTCATACAAGCAGGCCAACAAGCTCCTCAAGAAGAACTACCGACCTAGCTACGCGGTACCCTCTATCGCCTAGAATAGTTCGTTGAGAAAAACTTTGAACCGAGCTTTGGGATTCTCCCGAGGCTCGGTTTTTTTTGATCTTGGTATAAATCCGTTGCGCTTGGACTTTGAATTCGGATTAATCCTGGGAAATGTTTACAGGTCTTGTTGAAGAAAAGGGTGAGGTGCTGAGCTTTCACGAACAGCCGGAGGCTTGGCGGATGAGAGTACGGGCAAACTTGGTGGCTCAGGAATTGGAGTTGGGTGACAGCGTGGCGATCAATGGGTGCTGCCTGTCAGTTGTCGAAATCAGCAAGACGATTCTAACCTTTGACGTGCTTGAAGAGACGCGGCGGCTGACAAATCTCAAAAATATCGATCTCGGATCTAAGGTGAATTTGGAGAGGAGCCTGCGCTTCAACGGCCGTGTAGGTGGACATTTTCTGACGGGGCACGTAGATGGTTCAGGCAAAATCGTGGAGCTCGGAATGAGAGGTAAGGATGTCATCCTGAAGATTGAAGTCCCAAGAGAATTTGAACACTATCTGGTGTACAAAGGCTGCATCGGAATCGATGGAATTTCTCTGACGGTTGCTGAAGTTGAGGAAAATGTCCTTACGGTTTGGCTGATTCCTCACACGCTCCAAGTGACGGCGCTGGGTGATTTGAAGCGAGGGGATAAAGTGAATCTAGAGTTTGATCTACTTGCCAAATATACCGAAAAAATCCTGTCCAAACAGGAACGCTAGATGAGATCTCAAATAAATAGCGTCGTCGATGAGCTGAAACGTTTGCGAAAAGAGGGACAGGAGCGCATTTATGTATCGGAAGAGTCCTTACGCGACTTGAAATTGGCGGTAGGGAAAATTGTAGCGGAAGATTCTGAAAAGGAAATGGAGAGTGCGGTTGCTTCGATACCCGATAGAATACGTTCGGCAACGGCGGAAGATTTTGACCGAGTTCTCAAGGAAGAACCAAAAACGGCTAGTAAAACTTCTGGTGATAGAAAAGCTACCCTTGGAACACCGCCTGCATTTGAATTGCCGGAAGGCAACAAGCAAAAGCGTTGGGACGCGTTGCGGGAAATCGTACTGAATTGTCCGAAATGCAACGAGAATAAGCGAGAGGGCTATCAGCTCGTGTTTGGAGTAGGTAGTTTGGATGCGGATATCTTTTTTTGTGGCGAAGCGCCCGGAGCAGACGAAGAAGAGCAGGGGGAGCCTTTCGTCGGTAAAGCCGGACAGTTGCTCGATAAGATGATTGGCGCCATGGGGCTTGCTCGTGAGGAAGTCTATATTGGAAATATCATGAATTGGCGTCCGCAGCTTCCTACCCGAGTGGGCAATCGACCGCCAACACTCGGTGAGATTGAATTTTGCCTCCCCTATTTAAGGGCTCAGATCGAGGTCGTTAAGCCAAAGCTGATCGTGGCGCTAGGCGCGACTGCAGCGAAGGGCTTGCTCGGGTCGAAATCGTTTCGCAGTTTGAGAGAAGTAAAAGGGGAGTGGAGGGAATTTGAAAAAACACCTTTGCTCGCTACTTATCATCCTTCGTATTTGCTCCGAAACGACAGTAAGCGAGATAAGCGATCTGCGTGGGAAGATCTGCTGAAGGTGATGGAGCGTTGCGGCCTACCGATTAGTGACCGGCAGCGAGGGTATTTCCTCTGAATCTCAAGCGCTTTCCTCAGAGAGTGTCCAACAAGTCAGAATGTGTATCGTTGCCCGCCAGATGAGCCTAGCGCAAGGCGGGCACGGGGTGGGTATCCACTGAGTGGCTGTCCCCCGCGCTCTCAACGCAGCGCCAGGCATGTCTGGCGGGCAACCCAACGGGCAGCGCCCTTTTTTCCTTTTGGCAGCGTTGCGATTGAGGGCCGAGGCCGTTCGGCTGAGCTTAGGCCGAAGCCCTACGGGCATTGGCACCTCACCCACGCCTTGCCAAAGAAGAAAAATGACTGCTGCGATGCCTGTTCTGACTTGTTGGACGATCTCTTAGTTTAAATCGGAGGAAGTCATTTCAGATAGCTTTTGATTGAGGAGGTCCAATGGGACGGGCTTCGCCAGTACAAGATCAACGTTTTTGGAGGTCTCATCGTCGTCGCTGATCATGTCGCCAAATCCCGTCGCCATGATAATCGGGGTGCGTGAATTAATTGCTTTGATTTTCGCTGCGAGCTGCTCGCCGCTCATATTCGGCATTGCTCGGTCGGTGATAACAAGGTCGAAAGATTCCTTCTTGAATGCATTTAGAGCAGCTTCGCCATCCTCAAATTTCCTAACTTCATGACCACCACTGTCCAGAAGCTCCGAAAGAACTTCGAGTAGAACCGCCTCATCGTCAACCAGCATTATGCGGAGGGAATGGGACGATTCTGAGGAAATCTTTTTGTCGATTTTTGCTGGGGTCGCATCAACCGCAGGAAGTTGTATTTTGATGGTGGATCCACTCCCTTCGATGGACTCAATCTCGATCTCTCCTTTGTGACGTTTAACGATACCTGCCACGATCGATAGCCCGAGCCCGGTGCCCAGTTTTCCTTTGGTGGAGTAAAACGGGTCCAAGCACTTGACCCGGATGCTCTCGGGCATTCCGCATCCGGTATCCTCAATCTTGATGCAAACATTGCTTTTGTCATCAACAATTGAGAGTGTAATGACTCCGTCTCCTTCTATCGCATCTGCTGCATTAATGACTAGATTTGATAAAGCCTGCCTGAGTTCAGGTTCGTTCCCGTGAACGCATTGACGTGATTCAACGATAGATCTAAACTCGATTTTGGCCCCCCTTGCCTCGGCCTGGCTTTTCCAACGATGTTGGGTGAGGTCTTTGACTTGCTGGGCCAGTTTTTTGAGGTCAATATCTGACGTTTTTTCTTCTCCGGAGTCTTGATTTCCGTAAAAGTCTCGAAGCCGCGCGACAACCGCAGCCCCGTCTTGTGCGGCGACCTTTATCTTTTCGAGAAAGGAAATCAGTTTCTTGTCATCTCGCCCTCCATTTGGCATGTTCAGGAGTAGCTCCGAGAATCCGAGAATAGGGGCCAACAGGTTGTTGAAATCATGGGCGATTCCGCTCGCCATTTGACCTATCGATCTGAGATTTTCCTGCTGGAGGGATGTTTTTTGGGAATTTTTTTCGTTCGTGATGTCGGATATCGTGAGGGCGGTGTAACGTAAGTTCCCCTCCTGGTCTTTTAAAGGAAAGGTTTTTAGAGAGACCCAAATGCTGTCACCATTTTTTCGATGTAGTCGCAGTTCGAATGAATCCTCAATTCCCTCTCGGATGGATGAGGTCGCCTTTGATGTAACGTTGTTTTCGATACATTGCCCAAAGAGGTCTTCAAACGTCGGTATCTCTGTTTTTCGATATCCGGTAACTTGCTTGAAAGCGTTATTCACCTCGATAATTCGACAGTTGTCTTCCGATAGGTCTATCCAAGCGAGGGCGGTGCTTGAGAGTTTTGCGGAAATGGTCTTCAGATTCTTGGTAGGCTCGACAAGGTCGAGGGTAAGGTCTTGGGCCAGAAGATCGAATTGGTCTTGAGAGTGTTCCCCAGACAAAAGGAGCGTTCTTACTTTTCCGTGGGAGCTTTTAAAGCGTAATGATTTCGTTTCGGATCTCCCGCTTTTCTTTAAAGTCTCCAGATAGGTTATTAGAGAAGTCCGATCTTCGTGCTCGATTATATCAGACAGATTTTGAATTGCCGATTGGTCCTTTGGGATGCCAAAGCAGTTCGACCAGTCCTCGGGCCCACTTATGAAAGCGCCACTCGAATCACAACTAAAGAAAAGAGACGGGTGAATCTCTGGTTTCGTTTTGGCACTTACGGCAACCGCTTTTAGAACGATGCGTGAAAGGGAAGGCTGCGACCCGATGAAGAGCGGTATTCGCTTGAGGGAAACGGGTGCGGGCTCTGAATTTTCATCGATTCTATTGGTAGAAAATACGTTATTTTGGGCATCATGTTTCAGGCTCAAAAACCAGTTCGAAAACGCTTCGCTGGGCTCGATGAAATCGCTGATTCGGGAGCCAAGGATCTCTTCCTCGGAGCGATTCCAAAGATTCTCACAACCACCCGTTATTTTTATGAAAAGGCCATTTCCGTCATGAAGAGACAGCGAGGCGTTTTCTCCGGGTAGGGAAAGTTGTGACAAAAGATTCCAATCCAACTCGGGAATACTTTCATCGAATTGCTTCCTGCCATTCTCCAAAGACTCAAGAGTCCCATGGGAATAGGGGAGTGGCTGTTCGCGATATTCAGTACGCGAATCTACAGGCAGCGAGCTGCCAGTAATCTCTGGTCGTTTACGATCCATGGAATGAGTTGTGAGAAGAGCTGAGTCCTTTCAGCTCGAAGTCGCTTCGCAGGAAATCCTGCGGCGCGACTTGAAGTAAAACTCTATCTAAGCGTTTTTAGGCGGAAGATAGTCAAAGTAGTCTGTGGAATATGGGGAATAGGTTTGTCGCTTCAGGCGAGGGAGATGAGATCGTTCTTGATCGCATACCGCGTCAAAGCCGCGACATCATGGAGATTGAGCTTTCTCATTATATTCGTGCGGTGGTTGTCCACGGTTCGCACGGAAATATTGAGGCGAGCTGCAATTTCCTTAGTTGAATAACTCTCGGCAACGAGTTGGAGAATTTGCTTCTCCCGGTCAGAAAGGGGGATTTCGCTAGAGCTAGAATCTGGATTGAGAATTAGAGAGCGCATGACACTTGCCATCTTGGGGCCGATGAACGTTCCGCCTCCTGAGACGATGTCGAGCGCTTTCTTAAACTCGTCGAATCCGTCCATTTTGTCGACGTATCCCTGAGCTCCAGCAGAAAGCAGTTCGCGGATATTCGCAGAGCTCGCTTTTCCTGAGAAAATGAGAACTTTGACTCCGGGCACATGCAACGTCAGTCCTCTAAGGACCTCGGTTCCACTGAGTTCGGGGAGACCAACATCTAGGATGACAGTTTCCGGTCTAAGCTTTAAGCATCCCTGCAGTCCTTCCTCGCCGTTGCCGAACGAACCTACAGTCTCGTATCCAGGTAAGAGGGAGATGAACTCGGAAACCATTTCCCTGATTGCAGTTTGATCTTCTATAATTACGACGCTTTTCATGTATTTGAACTTTCTGTTGCTCCCTAGGATTACGGACTCCGAGTGTTTTTCTTAAGTAGCAATTGTTCAGTAACTCATTGTATTGGGCATTTTTGCTCTTTTTTTCCTAGAGTCTCTTTACGATGCCAGTTCGGTTCTATGGCGGAAATGTCATGAATCAGACTCCGCTTCTGACGGTTGCCCCAGTACTTCAACTCGATTGGTTAGGCAAAAAAGACGAGCCCCAGTAAAAACTGGAGCCCGCC
>CALDFV010000301.1 GCA_937942145.1 uncultured Opitutaceae bacterium | reverse complement strand
CGGTTTTACACCGCGATGGCCATTGCGCAAATCGCGGTGTAAAACCGCTCCTACTAAAGTCTAAACGCTACTTGCAGGCTTTGTTCGATTTGGATTGAATACCCCGCTGCGTGTTGTGTTATTTTTACGTAGTCGCGGCCATTGGTCGGAAGATAGATTAGCGAGTGCCCTGACCGTCTCGGAATCATACGCCGCTTGCGGTGAGAATTCTCGTTTGTATCTAAAATTCTATGATATTCCCTTTAAACGCAATCATAGCCGGTCTCTTGGCTTTCTCAGTCCTGAAGTCCATCGCTGCGGCCGGTCCAAACATTATTTTCATAATGGCAGATGATCTCGGTTATGGAGATTTGGGATGCTATGGTCAGCAGGAAATTCAGATCCCCCACATTGATCAGCTGGCACGAGAAGGGACCCGTTTTACGCAGGTTTATGCGGGAAGCACTGTTTGCGCCCCTACGCGATGTTCGTTGATGACTGGCTTGCATACGGGACATTCTCGGATTCGCGGAAACTCAGGTTTTGAAGGCCCGAATCGAGACCGCGTTTCAGTTTCCTTGCGAAACGAGGATGTGACCGTGGCGGAGGTTCTCAAAGTGGCGGGGTATAAAACCGGTGTCACCGGAAAATGGGGACTGGGACAGCCGGGAACAGAAGGAATCCCCAATCGGCAAGGATTTGACGAGTGGTTGGGATTTTTAGACCAACGTCATGCCCACGGCTTCTATCCGGAATACATTTGGCAAAACGAAACGATGCGTTCGCTCAATGGCAACTTGGGTGGGCATCAGAGAGACTGGATCCATGATCGCTTCACAGACTTTTCCTTAGATTTCATTCGTGAGAATGAGGATAACCCATTCTTCCTCTATATTGCGTATACCATACCCCATGGGCGGTACGAAATCGCTTCGGACGTGCCATACACCGAGAAAGACTGGCCGCAAGATGTGAAGAACTATGCCGCAATGGTGACTCGGATGGACCAGGATGTGGGACGGATCATGTCTTTGCTGAAGGAACTGTCTATCGACGAGAACACCATCGTTTTCTTTACGAGCGACAACGGAGCGGAAATCTACTACTTTCGTCAGACTGGACTCATTCCTGAGTACGAGTCGATTCTGAAGAGCCCGGGGCCTTTACGTGGTTGGAAGCGCGATCTTACCGACGGGGGTGTTCGCGTTCCGATGATCGCTCGTTGGCCAAATCGCATTCCCGCGGGCGAGACAAACGATCATATGTGGGCGTTTTGGGATTTTCTATCTACCGCGGCGGAACTAGCGGGGGTGTCGCCTCCAGTGAATTCCGATGGTATTTCTGTTGTGCCCATATTATTAGGACAAGAACAAGAAGCGCATGAATTTCTGTATTGGGAGTTTTTTGAAAGGGGATTTCAACAAGCGGTGCGGTATCAAGACTTCAAAGCGATTCGGTTGAAGCAAGGCGAACCGTTGGAGCTCTACAGAGTGACGGAGGATTTACGGGAGGAAAACAATGTGGCGGCTCAGCATCCAGAGGTAGTCCAGCGTATCGAAGCCTATCTGCGAACCGCGAGAACTCCTTCCCTCTATTGGCCGAAGTAGGACTTCGCGAGAATCAGCCGCATAACTTAGGGCCAGCGCTTACGCTGTGCCGCGTTTGGTAAATCAAGATTCGACATACGCGGAACGGCACAAGCGCTGGCCCTGCGTAGTATACCTGCCTCAACCTGTTGTTTTATCTATCGTGTTGAACCTATTTCTAAACAATAACGCGTGAAAAATAGATTGCTTTGAAGATGGCGGATCGTGGTATAATTGGCAGTAGAAAAGGGTTTGTTTTAGGCCGCTTTTTGCTCCGGTAATCCAGATACCCTTTAATCACTGAACCAAGACTCAATTATGAAGAACTATAATGTAGGCGTTGTTGGATATGGCTGGGCCGCCACCGCTCATATCGATGCGATCAAGGCGACCAGCCAAGGAAAGGTGACGGCGATTTGTTCATCTCGGCCGCAGAGCGAGGCAGAGCTGAGCGCCCGCCATGGAGGAGAGATCAAGGCCTTCCGAACGATTGAGGAAATGCTCGAAAGCGGCAATATAGACGTCGTCGACATTACGAGCTATCCAAGTCAGCATTGTTCTCAAGCGATAGCGGCGGCCCAAGCGAAGAAGCACATTATTTTGGAAAAGCCCATGGCCAACTCAATCGATGAGGTGCGGGCAATCGCTGCCGCCGCGAAAGAGAATGGGGTAAGCGGTACGGTCTGCTTCGAATGTCGCTACTCGAGTCAGATGCTCGCGACGAAGGCGCTGATTGACCAAGGTTTGATCGGAGACATTCATTACGGCGAGGTCGACTATTACCATGGCATCGGTCCGTGGTACGGTCAGTACCGCTGGAACACGGGCAAGGAAAATGGTGGTAGCGCTTTGCTAACTGCTGGCTGCCATGCCCTCGATGCCTTGCTGATGTGCATGGGAAGCGATGTGGAAAGCGTATCCAGTTTTTCTACAAAGTCGAAAAGCGAAGTTTTCGGACCTTACGAATACGATACGACGAGTGTGACCACGATTCGCTTTAAGAATGGATCAGTGGGTAAGTGCGCGGCGGTAGTGGACTGTCTTCAGCCTTACTACTTTCATACGCATTTGGTAGGAAGCGAGGGCAGCGTGCTCGATGACAAATTTCATACTGACTTATTGAAAGCGGAGAAGAGCAAATGGAGTTCCCTCTCGATGAAGATGCTCGATTCAGGCGACGTGAGCGATCATCCCTATCAATCCCAGTTCCAGGCCTTTTTTGACGCTTTGGATGCGGGTATCGATATTCCAGGCACAAATTTTCAGGAAGCCTTGAAAACATTCGAAGTCATATTCGCGGCCGACGAAAGCGCGGCGAATAATGGAATGCCTGTTCAACTTTCTTAGAACGAGATTTTGTTGTGACTAGGATTTTGTTGATCTCATCAACTGGAGGGCAGGTCGTCGAAGATCCTGAGCTAGGTCGAAGGGCTGACCTGCCATTTATCGCAATTGGGTTTGTCGCCTCGTCGAGACGACCAACATTTGGCGATTGTGAGAAACGTAAACTCAAGAGTTTTCAATTCCTTTGCGACCCACCTTTGTTAAATCATCTTTTGTAATCATATGCCGCGAAAAATCAGCCACATTGCCCCCGACTGGTGGGATTACACGACACTTGAGTCCGATCTGATCAACGATGCTGCCAAGTTGACGGAAAACGATCTCCTCCAACTTTCCCGTCCGGGTTTCAAGGTGAATCTCTACGACACGCTAGAGGATTTCTATTTGGCGGAAGCGCTTGAGTATATAAATGCCTGGAAGAACGCGACCGCGGATAATCCAGTGGGGATTTGCGGTCCGATTGGGCCGACGGAACAATTGCCCCTTGTGGCTCGGCTGGTGAACGAGCTGGGCATTACGCTCCAGCACGCCCATTTCTGGGGAATGGACGAGTGGTACGACGAGGCAACGGGTTCGGAAGTGTCAATCGACCATCCGCTGTCATTCGAACGAGCGGATCGCGAGCTGTGCTTCAATCGAATCCGCGACGAATTTAAAATGCCCGAAGAAAATCTACATTTCCCGAAGGGCGAGGTGAGTTCGTTCACTAGTAGCTGGGAAAGCGGCGTTCGTTGCGCGGTCATGCAAGGGGGTCAGGGTGACATCAAGCATTGGGCGTTTAACGATCCCCTTCGACGTGAAGGGCAATGGATTGATGAACCGCCATCGGCCGAGGAGTACCTGAAATTGGGAACGCGGGTTGTGGAGCTGCACCCGGTGACACTCAGTCAGAATGCTCGTACTTCTGGGGGAGGCAATATCACGATGGTCCCGAAGTCAGCGATCACTGTTGGACCGAGAGAAACCTGGATGGCGGACAAGGTGTCCATTTGGCATGCGGGTACGCATGACAATCCACTCGGTCAGCGTTTGACCGCTCTCATGATATCCAAGGAGATTGCGGATTCAGCGGTGCCGATGTCGCTTCTATCTAAGCATCCTAACGTGGAATTCCATTACTACCGTGGCGGCCTAGGGAGCTGTGCGGTGGAAATGCATTAGTTGGGATTCGGATACGTTAGGCTTACTCTGTGGGGTAGCAGACTTCAACGAGTCGGTGTAGGAGCGGTTTTACACCGCCATCACTCCTACAGACAATGGTGTCATGCATTGGATGTCGCGGTGTAAAACCGCTCCTACAATTAGTGAACAAAGGGTTGGAGTATAACAGACTGCGACTTGAGGTCTACACGTCGCAGATATGTACGGCTGCTTCGAGTGACGCCAGTGGATCTGGACCGGCGGGAATAAACTCTTGGGCGACGTAGCCTTCGAAGCCAGTTTCCAGTATGGCCTCCATAATGGCGGGATAGTAGAGCTCTTGGGTCGTATCGATTTCGGCCCGTCCGGGAACGCCGCCTGTATGGTAGTGAGAGTAGTACTCGTGGTTCTTGCGGATCGTGGCGATGACGTCGCCTTCCATGATCTGCATGTGGTAGATATCGTATAGAAGCTTGAATGCGTCTGAGCCCACCGTGTCGCACAGGGCAACCCCCCAGCTGCTGAGGTCCGCCATGTAGTCCTCGTGGTTTACTTTGGAGTTGAGCAGCTCCATCACGACGGTGACGCCGTGCTTTTCCGCGATGGGGACAATCTGGTTCAGTCCTTTGGCGCTGTTGGCGAGACCTTGAATATCGCTCATGCCGTCCCGGTTTCCGGAAAAGCAAATGACTTGTTTGTATCCAGCAGCGCTGATCTGTGGGCACACTTCTTCAAACCAAGCAATCAGGGTTTCGTGGTTTTCCTCGCGGTTTAGACCCTTCTTGATGCCCCCGGGAACTCCGGTGACCAAGGAGCAACTTAGACCGTGTTTTTGGAGGGTGGGAAAGTCCTTAACGGCAATCAAGTCGACTGCGTTCAATCCCATTCCCTTGACCGCTTCGCAGAACGGGTCCAGCTCAATGCCTTTGTAGCACCATTTGCAAACCGAGTGATTGATATTTCCCTTGAGTTTACTGCTGTGATGGGCGGCGCTGGCCTGGCTGGTTATGGCCTGGGTCGCTGCCACGGCGGCGGCTCCTGTAGCCAAAGATTTAATAGCAGTTCTGCGAGGTATGGATGATTTCATGAGTTCGGTGGGTGTTATAGAATTTACAGGTAGTCTAATAGTGTCGTCAGCTTTGTAAACGGCTCATTCGGGCTTTTGCAAGGTTAGTGGGCAATTTTCGGGCTCCCATTATCGTATCTATCGGATGGGTGCTCGGAGATCGCCCGCTACCCAGATATTTTGAAGTTGGGCAAATCAGCATCCTCCGGCTAGTGGGTCAAAAAGGCGATTAAGTCGGCCATGGCCTGCGGATCGAGCGTGTTTTCCATACCGGGTGGCATTAGAGAAAGGCCCGTGGCCCGTTTGTTTGTGATTTGATTGTAGGGTATGTCCTCTTCGATGCCGGGAGCGACGAGAGTAATGCCGATATCGTTTTCCTCGGTAATCAAGCCCATGAGTGAGCGTCCATCTTTGAGATCGACCTGGTAGGATCCGAAGCGTGATTCGACCACTCGATTCGGATCCAATATATCGGTCAAGAGGCCAGACAAGGGCTTATTTCGAATATCGGTGATATCGGGACCAATGGCATTGCCCTGACCTTTGAATGTGTGGCAGAGGGCGCAGTTCGTTTGGAACGACTCGCTTCCACGACTTAGATCGCCGGTTTTGTTTTGGACTAATGTGTGGTATTCAGAAACCAAAGCCTGCCGGTCTTGGTTATTGTCGCCGTATAGTTCGCGTGTCAGAGAGAGAATGGTTTCGTTTTTGGATCGAAGGTATCTCCAGCGAGACATGGGATCGAGCAAGGATTTGGGGATGCTACCCGCCTTCATGCGATCGAGCAACGGGATTCGAGTGGCGTCACTAGCATTCAGAAATGTCAAGGCGGATGACTGCGCAGTTGATCCGAGCGAATCCCATTGTTCAAAAAGCGTTTTGGCGACGGCTTCACGGGGCAGGCGATTGGCAATCGAAAGGGCGGCCGATTGAATCGCGGCGGGCTGGTCATAAGCCCCTAGCTGACTCATGAGATCTAGCACGCTCTCGACCGGTAGGGTCGGGGCTAGTTCAACTGCGGCGATCCGATCGTCAGGATCTGCGTTTGAGTCCAGCGCGATCGCTGCGATCTTTTCTGTAAGGGATTGGAGGGTACGAGCAGAAAAGGTGAAGCCATGAGTTTTCGATGAAAGCAATTCTTGAAGGGAGTCGATGCCAGGCATTCGTTTTTGGAATCGGAGACCGGAATCCACTCCATTGAGAATCGCAAACTGAATTGAAGGGCGAAGCGGCTTCTCCAGGAGGGCCATCAAGGCGGACAGGCGTTGAGGGTCGGCTTCGCGGGCCGTGGCATCGGAGAAGCGGGTAACGAGCCCTGTTGTTAGTTCGTTGCCAGATCCGGCATGAATCCATTCGACTAGGATCGTTGCGGCGACGTTGCTGCGATGACTCAATACGGCGGACTGGAGCCATTCGTCGTTCGGGGATCGCTTTAAGGCGGATAGCATCGCTCGTACAACCGCATCGCTGCCAACGTCTCCAAGCACGACCAGAGCGAGGAAGGCCAGACGCGGATGGGAGTGGCGAGTAAGAGTAAGTAACTCGTCTTGGTGTACCCGGGCTTGATCGGGATGCTCTATGAGGAAGTCGAGTCCCGCTCGGACGAGAGGCTCGGACTCGGAGCGAAGACTCCTTGAAAGGACGCGTTCGCTAATCAGGTCTTTGGATTTCAAAAGGTCGAATGCGGCCCGCTTGCTGAAATCCGAGTCCTCGGCGTTCAGTAGGGATAGAAGGGAGCTTTCGGGGAATGATGCCGACTCACGGATCAGTCGGCTCGCCGTCGTTCGATGCCAGTCGTTGGTGTGATCGAGTAGAGCGAGCCACCTTTCTGGGTTGTGGGTGGGAAAGGTTTCGTTCGGGTTAGCCTGATCACCTTGGTTCGGAACGAGTCGGTAGATGCGGCCTAGATCGTCGCCGGTTCGCATGTCAAAACGATCTGAATACGACTTGGCCAAGAACATCGGGTGGTCTATGAAACGACGATACATGTCGCAAATATAGAGGGCTCCATCGGGACCGGATGATAGGTTGACGGGACGCGTCCACGCATCGTGGCTGCGAATGAATTCCGTTTGTGACTGAGAGCGAATAGCGGTGGCCTTGTAGGTGCCACCGACGCTGTGCAATGTATGGCGCGAAACAATCTGGGCGGTGGGGTCACAAACCAGGAGATGGCCACGTAAATCAGGAAGAGCGTTTCCTCGATAGACGTGAGTCCCGCAGGCCGCGGTGTAGGATCCGGCGTGGACGACGGAAGCGGTGAGAGTGATAGCGGCCGGATAGATCTTCGCGCCAATGGGGTAGACGTCGGTTTGGCCAGAATTTAGGCCCGAGTAGAGATTCCGTCGTATGGCTTCCCGAGGAAGAACAGTCATGATGATAGGGTTCCGATTGGTCGTGTAAAAGTGGTTGCCTAGTTCATCGAAAGTCGCGCCGTACTGGCCGCGGCCTTCCACTAGTGACAATTTCCAGTCATTGTACGGATCCAATCTAATCCCAGCTCGAGTCGTATCTACGGTTTGCCCTGTTCTAGGATCGTAGATCGACTTTGTATCCAAACCGTTGTTTAAGTGGATCTGCATGCCCGGGCCCCACCGTGGAGAGGATACAATCGCTTGCGAATGTTTGGGCTCGCCGGTGCGGTAGAGGGTCTGCCGGTAGTCGGCGACATCATCGCCGTCCGTGTCTTTGAGGAATAGTATGGCATCCCAGCTCGTGACGAGGAGCCCACCATTGACGAGACTGATTCCTTGGGCGTAGGCAATCTCATCGGCCCAAATTGTTGATGTATCCATGCGCCCGTCGCCGTCGGTGTCCTCGAGAAGTCGAATCCGTGATTGAGGGCCACTTTCCTCTTGAACTCCCAGCGGGTAGTCGCGCATTTCGGCCACATACATTCGGCCTCTTTCGTCAAAGCAGAGTTCAACCGGATCAGTGACTAGCGGCTCGGAGGCGACTAGTTCGAGCCGATAGTCTCCATCGATTTCAAACGCGGCCAGCGAGTCCTCCGGGGAGAGCGGATCCTCGCGAGGAATGAGTTCAAAGGGATCGGCCGCTTGGGCGAGAGGAGTGAGGAAAAGGGCGAGGAATCTAAGGTAGCGGGCAATCTCCGAGCGCCCATTGGAAAGTAGAACAGGCATCCTGCCTGTATTCTTGGTGATGACAGCAGGCTGGAAGCCTGTTCTACTCCTATTTTGGGCGTTCGGAGACCGCTCGCTACCCTGGAGTTGCTTTCTCATTTTATTCCACCCTTTCGTGACGGTGCCGCGAGCATTCGGATTTCGGACTCCGATAGCGCTCGATCGAATACGGCAATTTCGTCGAGACGCCCTTCGAAGTTACTCTGGTTGTCGGAACGCCCTCCGAAGAAGATCTGGGCGAGATCGCGGGGCAAATCGCTAGGGGTGTCGGTTCGAATCTCCCGTTTTCCATTCAGATAGACGCTTACCTCTCTTCCAGCGCGCGTAAATGCGAGATGGTTCCAGGTCCAGCGTTTTATCAACGTAGGTCCCGCAGCTTTGACTCCTCCATTCTGTCCGTCGAGCAGAATGATCTTTCCCGGATGGCCCGACATTCCCCCGATACCGACATGGTCTCCTTTCCCGTCCATTGCGCCGTCGCGTCCCCGCGAAAAGATCCAGCCGGTCACGTTGCGTCCTTCAGCCGGCATGCCATTCCAAAACCAGAGGGAAAAGGAGTAGTCGGTTCCCAAGTCTGGAATCCTAGATAGGAGGCGGTGACCCGCGAAATGGGCGGCTCGGTTGGGAGTGTCGGCATTGACGAATTCACCCGAAGCGGGGCCTTTGAGGTAAAAGAGCACTTGTGGCTCGTAGATCGCGTCGAAGTGATTGCCGGAGGCGTCGATCGCTCGCGGCCCAGAGAATTCATCCAATCGCCAGTAGGCGGTTGGCTCCAATGACAACAGGTTTCGAACCGCGGGACCAGAGGGCTCGATCTTCGGCCTGCGGTTCGATTCGCTGACCTGCTCAAGCAACTGGATCGCGGTTTCGGCCATCCGGGGTTCCGCGGTGACTTCGAGTCCGGCGGAGCGGGCTTCCCAGGTATTGTATCCACCAAGCAAATGCTGCTCGGGAGGAGGAATGTAGCCCTCGGCCCCGTTGGCCAATTCGATTACCATGGTATTCTCGACCGGGCTGGCCGCTTTCACTTTGAGACCGGTCAAAGCATAGGTTTCGGTGGGAAAAGTGGCGATGGCTATCTTGTCTCCAATTCGAATCGCCTGCATGACGATCTCGGCAGGAGGGGATCTGTGGAGAAAGAGCTGCTCGCGAGCATAGATTTCCGGTTGGGTCTGGGGTAGACGGTCGCCCAGCGCTTCGACGATCTGCTGGGCCCACTTTAGTCGCTGCGCATCCGGTTTCCGATGATTGAGCGAGAATCGCTTCTCTACCATGTAAATCGATTCGGGAATTGTGTATTCAATCGATCCGTAC
>CALDFV010000300.1 GCA_937942145.1 uncultured Opitutaceae bacterium | reverse complement strand
TGTGGGCGAGGTGAATGTTCAGCGAGATGTTGTGCCAGTGGTTACTCGTTCGCAGGATGGTGAAGCCCTGAACATTCTAAAGACGGCATTTAGTATCCACGGTCGCTACCGAGTTGCCAATTCGACGCAGGAAGCCTCGTTTGTGATACAGGTGGATCCGGTCGGATCGAATCACTCGACCTTGAAAATATTCTCAGGCATCCCGGAACGCCTTCAGTACACGACTCAAGTGCAGGGGGAATCCCGTCGGAATTCAATTCTCAAGGCAGTTGATCTTGCGATTTACAAAACCAGTGGCATGCCAGGCTTTTTCGGAGGAAAAATCGCTTATGTGGGCGAAGTAGGCAGGGGAATGGAGATTTACTATCGGGACTTTCTTTTCGGAGAAGGGAAGCGTCTGACCAGCCACGGGGTTGAAGCCGTTCGCCCGAGATGGTCGCCTGATGGCAATTACATCGTCTACACAAGCTACCTTTCCGGATTCCCTAATATTCGGCGGATTGACATCCGTGGACAGCGTTCGGAGGTCATGGTAGATTTTAAAGGTACCAATACCAGCGCTCGCTATAGTCCAGATGGGACGCGGCTTGCCATGGTGCTCACGGGGCCAGGGAACGCTGACATTTACGTGGGTTCTAGTTTGGCGAAAGGGCTGAAGCGGATTGTGAATTCGAACGGACTAGAGGCAACACCGTGCTGGTCACGCGATGGTAGGGAGATTATATTTGCGTCGGATCGTAATGGAGGCCTTGCCCTTTATCGAGGGTCCGCTGCGGGAGGTCAGTTCAGCCATATTCCCACACAGATAAGCGGTTATTGCGCGGAACCCGATTGGAACCATGCAGACCCGGACTTGATTGCCTTTACCGTGGGAGTGGGAAATCGGTTCCAGGTGGCCACCTACCGATTCAGCACGAGAAAAAGCGAATTTCTGACCAATGAACGAGGTGATGGTATTCAGCCCTGTTGGCTGAATGATGGCCGCCACCTGATTTACACCTCGCGAAATGGGAGTGATGAACGTATCGTTTTATTTGATACGGTTACGAAGAAGCGTTCTATTCTCTCTCCTGCTGGGCTAGGGAAGGTTAATCAGGCAAGTTTCCTTCCACCACGGGGATAGATTTTAGAATTTCAAATACGCTTTGAGGAATTTCTGTGCACGAGCAGTGCGGGGAGAGTCGATTACTTGGGAGGAATTTCCCACTTCCACAAGTTTCCCCTCTGCGATGATCGCAACCGTGTCAGCCGCATGTTTGGCAAATCCCATTTGATGGGTGGCGATGACCAGCTTGTTTTTCGACTCAATCAGGGTTTCAATCGCTTCCAGAACTTCGGCCGTCATTTCGGGATCCAAGGCAGATGTCGGTTCGTCTAGGAATACGATATCTGGATCGGGCGCAATCGCTCGGGCGATGGCGACGCGCTGGTTTTGCCCTCCTGATAATTCGGCGGGCTTTTTAAATCGATGGTCCGTTAGTTGGAATTGGTCCAAAAGCATCCCCGCCTTTTCGAGCGACTTTCCTCTGCTATATCCATGGACCTTTTCAAGGGGTAGGGCGATGTTCGTAATCGCGTCGAAGTGGGGAAAGAGATTATAGGCTTGAAAGACAACCCCAACTCTTTGGCGATACTCTCGCAGTTGCCAGTCTTCGTGGGCGATCTCATTGCCGTCGATTCGAATAGTTCCGGAAGTGGGCGATTCGAGACCTGCCAGTAAGCGGAGTGTTGTCGATTTTCCACCACCCGAAGGACCGATCAAGGCGAGGCACATGGTGTCCTCGATAATCAGGTCAAGCGAGTCTAGCGCTCGTTGCGTTCCGTAGGTCTTAACAACCGATTCAAGCTCTAGTTTCATGTTTCAAACCTGAGTCTGTTTTCAATCGATCGGGATAGCCGCATTATAGGTAGGGTGAGAATGAGATATCCGATGGCTAAAGGGAAAAAACTTTCAAAGGAACTGTAGGTGATCGCGTTGACTTCTTGCGCGTTCAAAGTGAATTCGCTGATGGCGATGACAGAAAGAAGTGAGGAGTCTTTGATCAAATTTGCCGTTTGCCCTGCTAGAGCGGGAAGGCTGCTTCGAAGGGCCTGAGGCGCAATTACGTAACGAAATGTTTGATACTCAGTAAAGCCGATGGCTTTGGCGGACAAAAGCTGGGATTTGCCAACTCCTTCAACACCAGCTCTCAGAATCTCGGAAATATAAGCGCCGCTAAATATGGCCATAATGGCAATCCCGACTACATAGCGATTTTGGATGCCAGCGGCATCCGCAACAACGTAGAAGAAAAAGAAGATCTGCACAAGTAGAGGCGTTCCTCGAGTCAGTTCTACATAGATCATCGAGAGGTAGCGAACAGGCAAGAAGCGAGCTCGACTGCACAACGTGGCCAGAGAGCCGATTAGGAAAGCGAAAAACAATGAAAGAGCGGATATCCACAAAGTGGCGATCCAGCCATCAGCGAACTTCTTCTTGTATCTTAGAGCGGATTCCCAGTTCCACTGGTATTCTAGAGCGGAAAACGAGGCGTACAAAACGAGGGAGAGAAACAAGATTGCGCCGCCGAACGAAACCCATCGAGACAGTGGACGGCTTTCCGTTTCGCTCGCGTCGCTTGAGCCAAAAAATAATGAGACGAACGACACTAGAAAAAGAAGGGGAATCCGAGTTTTTTAAACTCTCGCTTTTGTTCCGACAAATATTTGTCGCCAAGTTGGTCGAATCCGCCGCTCGCCTGGTATTCAGCTAGAAATTGATTTACTTGTGTTGTGAGTTCATCATTTCCTTTCCGAACGCCTATGGCCCATGATTCGCTGTTAAATGGATTGAGGAGGGCACGGGTTGTGTCGGAATGCTTTTTCCAGTTCAAATAGATAGAGATCTGGTCGTAGATGAATGCATCAACTTTGCCTTGGGCTACTTCTAGAGAAGCAGCGGATTCCTTGTCGAAAAGCAGTATTTCAGCATTCTTAAGATTTGCGTTCGCGTAAATGTGTCCGGTGGTTCCTTGCTTCACTGCAACTTTGGCACCAGGCTGATCGATGTCCTTGATCGAATGGGAATCACCGTTTTGGGATACAAGAACACACAGCCCAGTGTGCAAGTAGGGGTTGGAAAAGGAAATGGACTGGGCCCGTTCTTCTGTTCGAGTCATCGATGAAATGATGAGATCGATTTTGCCGGTTTTGAGAGCTGGTATAAGACCTGCAAAAGGAATGTTCTCGATACGCAGAGTCTTACCCAGTCGATCGGCAAGGGCTTGAGCCATTTCCACGCTGATACCCGTTGGCTGGTTGTTTTCATCCGTCATTTCAAATGGCGGATAGGACAACTCCATGCCGACCACTAGAATCTGCGTATCGCGTTCTTTCGAGCAACCCGAAAGGAAGATCAAAGCAGCGCCTAGGCCGCAGATTGAAATTCTGCTAAGGTAGGGTAAAAAACGGAAGAGCCTCATGACTCCACTAACATTTTCTCCAAAGGGTCGCATGGGCAATTGAATACTGGTTCTTTCTGTCGTGTTCACGTATCAGGAAAGGGAGGTTCTGGGAATCGATCTTCTCGAAATACGGAGCCAATATTCCCTCTAGCTGATCCGCGGCCCTGATCGCGATGCCATTTTCCTCATAGCCACCGAGCCACTTCGACTTGGGCGTATATTCCTCAAGCCAAGTGTAAGGTGAGGTTATGGCCAGGACTCCATTTTCGGCGGTGAAAGAGTGAATATTCTGAAGACACTTTTGGGGGTCGGGAAGGCGGTCGATCAAATTGGCCATCAAAATGAAATCGAACTTCCCCAACTCAGGGTTTAGGTTCATTGCGTCTCCCTGGATGAACGTGATACGTCCGGGTTGAGAGTTGTCCGGTACCGAGACCTTAACACGCCGAGTCAGATCGCCTTCCGTAGCGATTTCGATGGTTGCTTCGCGGCTGCTCGAAATGCGATTAGCCGCTTGAATCAAGGCGTGGGAAAAGTCAATTCCAACTACTTCACTGAATGACTCGCTCAGAGCATGGGAGGCAGCGCCCACTGCGCAGCCAAGGTCCAGGGC